>NZ_JBQKUH010000007.1:0-119450 GCF_054968485.1 Leisingera sp. G5_S3_59_S7 | reverse complement strand
GGATGTGCCAATATGCCAGGCGCAAATGGGTATTCCATTCTGTTTGAACCGGTGAAGATCGGTCCTGTCACCGCGCGGAACCGGTTTTACCAGGTGCCCCATTGCAACGGCATGGGGCATGTGCGCCCGCAGGCCGAGGCCGCCATGCGCGGCATGAAGGCCGAAGGCGGCTGGGCCGTGGTTTCCACCCAGGAGACCGAGATCCACCCGACCTCTGACCTGGGGCCGTATGCCGAAAACCGGCTGTGGGATGAGCACGACATTCCCGCCCTGCGGTTGATGACCGAGAAGGTGCACCAGCACGGCGCGCTGGCGGCAATCCAGCTGGCCCACAACGGCCACCACGCCACCAACCACCTGACCCGCGCGCCGGTGCTGGGACCCTGCGACGGGCCGATTGACACGGTCTTTCCCAAACAGGCCCGCGCCATGGACAAGGAGGACATCCGCAACCTGCGCCGCTGGCACCGCGCCGCCGCCCGCCGCGCCAAGGAGGCCGGGTTCGACATCGTCTATATCTATGCCGGCCATCAGATGACCCTGGCGCATCACTTCCTGCTGCCGCAATTCAATGGCCGCAGCGATGAGTACGGCGGCTCTTTGGAAAACCGCGTCCGCTTGACCCGCGAGCTCTTGGAGGAAACCCGCGAGGAACTGGACGGCCAGTGCGCCGTCGCCCTCCGGATTGCAGTCGACCAGATGAAGGGCGCGGACGGAATGCAGGCGCAGGAGGAAGGCCGCGCCGTGGTTGAGATGCTGGCCGAGCTTCCCGATCTCTGGGACGTCAACGTCGCCGATTGGAGCAATGACAGCCAGACCACCCGCTTCCAGCCGCAGGACGGCTTTCAGATTCCTTACGTCGATTTCGTCAAACAGGTGACCAACAAGCCGGTGGTCGGTGTCGGCCGCTTCACCTCGCCGGACCTGATGACCTCGCTGGTCAGCAAGGGCGTGCTGGACCTGATCGGCGCCGCCCGCCCCTCCATCGCCGACCCGTTCCTGCCGAAGAAAATCGAGGAAGGCCGCATCGAAGAGATCCGTGAATGCATCGGCTGCAACATCTGTGTGTCAGCTGACAATTTAGGCGTGCCGATCCGCTGCACACAGAATCCTACCATGGGCGAGGAATGGCGCCGCGGCTGGCACCCCGAGAAAATCGCCCCAAAGCGCAATGAAACCAATGCTTTGGTGATCGGCTCCGGTCCGGCGGGCCTGGAATGCGCGCTGCAGTTGTCAAACCGCGGCTATGACGTGACCCTCGCCGAGGCCGCGCCGGAATTCGGCGGCCGCGCCCTGCGCGAATCCCGCCTGTCCGGGCTGGCCGCCTGGAAACGGGTGGCCGACAACCGGCTGTGGCAGCTGCAGCAGCGCGCCAATGTGCAGATGTTCACCGACAGCCCGATAACCGCGGCCGAGGTCGCCGATTTGGAGATCCCCAATGTCTTTGCTGCCACCGGCAGCCGCTGGCTGCGCGACGGCAGCGGCCGCTCCAGCCACGCGCCGCTGCCGGTTGAGGGCCTGCCGGTCTTCACTCCGGACGACATCATGGCGGGCGAACTGCCCCCAGCCGACGGTCCGGTGCTGATCTATGACGACGACCAAGCCTACATCGCGGGGGTCATAGCGCACCATCTGGCCGCGGCCGGCCGCCAGGTGATCCTGGCCACCCCTGGCGCCGTGGTCTCAGCCTTTACTGAGCTGACGCTGGAACAGGCGCGGGTGCAGACCAGCCTGATCGAGGCCGGGGTGGAGATCATCCCGCTGCATCTGCTGCAATCAGCCGGTGCGGGTGGCGCCACCCTGGGCTGCGCCTACACCGGCCGTCCGCGCGCGGTCCCCTGCGCCAGCCTGCTGATGGTGACCGCCCGCCAGCGCGACGCGGCCCTTTATGAAGAGCTGAAGGCAAACCACGCGCACCGCTTCACCACGCTGGAGCTGATCGGCGATGCCGCATCCCCCGGGCTGATTGCCGATGCGGTCTATGCCGGCCACATGGCGGCGCGCAATTTCGAACGCGACCCGGCGGCGGCCGATGCGGACTGGTTCCGCCGCGAATTGATCTCTCTGAACGGTATGGGAGGCAGCTGATGCCCAAAGACGACCTGCAAGTGATGCGCGAGCTGATGGAGAGCCACCGCGAGGGCTTTGCGCTGGAGCGGCATTTCTATACCTCCCAAGCGGTTTACGACCACGACATCAAGATGTTCTGGAACCGCAACTGGATCTGGGTGGGCCACGTCAGCCAGATCGCGGAACCCGGAGACTATTTCCTGTTCGATTACGGCCCGGAATCGGTGATCGTGGTGCGCGACCGCGACGGAGACGTCCGCGCGCATCTGAACGTCTGCCGCCACCGCGGCTCCCGCGTCTGTCTGGAAAAAAAAGGCACCGCGCGGGTGTTCTCCTGCCCCTACCACGCCTGGACATTCGGCCTCGACGGACGGTTGCGCGGGGGCCGCGCCATGGGGCCGGATTTCGACCCCGCCGACTACGGGCTGTTCCCTGTGCAGGTGCAGATCTTTCAGGGGCTGATCTTCATCTGCGCCGATGAAAACCCGCCGCCGCTGGCCGAAAGCCTGGACCGCCTCGCGCCGCTGTCGGCACCGATGAGCCTGGAGAACCTGAAACTGGCGCATGAGGCCTCCTACCCGGTGCCCGCAAACTGGAAGCTGGCGCTGGAAAACTACTTGGAGTGCTACCACTGTGCGCCGTCGCATCAGGAGTTTTCCCGCAGCCATTCGCTCAAGGACCCGGCGGATGTGGAGAAATACGGCGCGGCCCTGCGCGAGCGCTCCGCTGCCATCGGCCTGCCGGTGGAGGAGCTGGACCTGACCGGTCCCAACGCACAGGCACCCGGCGCCGACGTCTACTGGCGCCGCTACCCGCTGTTTCCCGGCTACCAGACCGGCAGCAGGGACGGCGGGCCGCTGGCACCGCCGTTGGGTCAGCTCACCGGCCATGACGGCGGCGCCACCGATCTGGCCGTTGGCACACTGAATTACTTCCTGATCTATGCCGACCATCTGGTGGGCTACCGCTTTGTCCCGCGCGGTTTGCAGGAGACCGACATCCAGATTGCCTGGTACGTGCGCGGCGATGCCGAAGAAGGGCGCGACTATGATAAGGAAGCCCTCACATGGCTGTGGCATGTCACCTCGCTCGATGATGAACGCATCATCCGCCACAATCAGGAAGGCGTGAATTCGCACCGTTTTGCGCCCGGCCCGCTGTCCGAGATGGAATGGAGCCTGCCGGGCTTCTACCGCAGCTATTTCAGGATGCTCTGACCCGCCGCGGTCCAATTCTTTACTGCAGGCCGCCCCCGTGGCCCGCCCTGCCCTAACCCGGAGACCGCTATATGGTTGACGTCACCAAGACCCGGCCCCGCCGCCGCAGCGGCGGCCGCGATGCCCGCGCCGCGGCCCGCACGCAAGCCTCCGCCAGCCAGGCGATCTGGCCCGGCCTCTCCGGCGGCCGTTACCGGCCGCTGTCGGATGCGGACATGCAAAAGATCCACCACGCCGCGCTGACCATTCTGGAACGCACCGGCATCGGCGACCCGACAGAGGAACTGCTGGACCTGGTGCTGCCCAAGGGCGCCACCCTCAGCGTGCATGGCCGTCTTTGTTTCCCGCGCGCGCTGATGGAGGACCTGCTGGCCGGCGCGGCCAATGAGTTTTACGTTCACGCCCGCGGCAGCCGTGCGGGCAAGGACGACATGCACTGCACCAAGGACAAGGTCTATTACGCCAACTCCGGCACCGCGGTGACGACCTTTGACGCCGCCAGCCGCAGCTACCGCCCCTCCACCATCCGCGACGTCTATGACTTCACCCGGCTGGTGGACCGGCTCGACAACATCCATATGACAGGCGACACCGTGCTGGGCACCGACGTGCCGCAGGATTTCGAGCATGACATGTCGATGCTCTATTCCATCCTGGCAGGCAGCGAGAAGCCATCCTGCCTCACCTTTCGCGACCGGTCTCATATCAAGCCGGCGATTGAGATGTTTGATATTGCGTCGGGCGGTGAGGGCAAGTTCCTGCAAAAACCCTCGGTGATATTCGGCGGCTGTCCGATCGTGTCGCCGCTGCGGCTGGGGCGCGAAAACCTGGAGATCATGATCGACACCGCTAAGCTGGGCCTGACCTGCGACCTGGCGGTGCCGCCGCAGGCCGGTGCGACCTCCCCTGCGCCGCTGGCCGGCACGCTGGCGCAGGCGGTGGCTGAGACGCTTTCCTGCGTGGCCATCGTCAACCTGATCAACCCCGGCACGCCGGTTGTATTTGCCGCCTGGCCCTTCATCACCGATCTGCGCACCGGCTCCTTCACCGGCGGATCGGGCGAGCAGGCGCTGATCGGCGCTGCCGCGATCCAGATGGGCAATTTCTACAACCTGCCCAATTCTGTCGGCTGCGGCATGACCGATTCCAAGATACCCGATGCCCAGTACGGGTTGGAAAAGGCGCTGACATTCAGCCTTGCCGCCCATGCCGGCGCCAACCGTCTGTGCGAGTTCGGCGGCATGGTCGGCTCGCTGATGGGATGCTCGTTCGAGTCGATGGTGATCGACAACGAGGCCGCGGGCATGATCTCCCGCACCCTGCGCGGGATCGAGGTCAGCGACGAGACCCTCTCGGTCGATGTGATCCACGACTGTGCCACCGGCCCCGGCCATTTTCTCGGCAACACCCAGACGCTGCAGTATATGGAGACGGAATATGTCTACCCCGACCTGATGGACCGCGAATTGACGGACACTTGGGAAAAGGCGGGCAAGCAAACCATGTTCGACCGCGCCCGCGAGGTTTCGGACCGGATCCTGGGCGAGCATTTCCCGAACTACTTCGGCAGCAAGCTCGACGCCGAGGTCCGCGCCAAGTTCCCGGTCAAGCTGCCGCCGGAGGCCATGCGCCCCGGCAAGTAAAGCCGGGGCTCCCGCTTACTGAACCACTGGTTCCTGCGCCAGCTCCAGATGCAGCTCGCTGCCGGTATAGGGGCTGGCGGCGATGGCTTCATCATCCAGCTCCACCCCCAGACCCGGTTCCCTGGACGGGATCACATAGCCGTCTTCCCAAGTGATCTTGGATTTCAGGCAGGACATGTAGGGGCCTTGGAAGGTGCCGATGCTTTCGAGGATCAGGAAATTCGGGCTGCAGGCGGAGATCTGGATGTTCGCCGCCGCCACCACCGGCCCGCAATAAAGATGCGGCGCGATCTGCGCCTGCCGTGTCTCGGCCATGGATGCGATCTTCTTGGCCTCCAGCAGGCCGCCGACCCGCCCCAGGTCCATCTGCAGGATCGAGGCCGCCCCGGCCTCCAGCACCCGCGCGAATTCATGCTTGGTGCAAAGCCGCTCACCGGTTGAGATCGGCACCGACGTAAACCGCGCCACTTCAGCCATATCGGCGGGGTTCTCGGGCGTGGTGGGTTCCTCGAACCACAAGGGCTCATAGGGTTCCAACCGCCGCGCCATCCTTTTGGCGCCTGAAACGGTGAACTGCCCATGGGTGCCGAACAACAGGTCTGCGCGGGTTCCGACAGCCTCGCGGATGCGCTTCACGAACATCTCGCTGCGCTCCAGGTCCTCCAGCCGCGGCTGATGGCCGTCATAGATCGTATACGGCCCGGCGGGGTCGAATTTCACCGCGGTAAATCCCTGTTCCACCCGTTGCAGCGCCACCTCTGCCGCCATGTCCGGGTCGTTGTAGACGTTGGGCGTGTCCGGGTCCGGATACACATCGCCTTCCGGCGGATACAGATAGGTGTAGCTGCGCAGCCGCTCATGCACCTGGCCGCCCATCAGCTCGTAAACCGGCTTGCCCGCCGCCTTGCCGATGATGTCCCAGCAGGCCATTTCCAGACCGCTCAGCACCCCCATCACCGTCACATCGGGCCGCAGCGTGTAACCGGCACCGTAGGATTTCCGCCACAGCTTCTCGATATGATGCGGGTCACAGCCCGCAAACTGGCGGGCAAACATCTCTTGAGCCATGGCACAGCACAGATCGGGGCCGAAGGTCGCGTTGTAAATCTCCCCCACTCCGGTGATGCCGCAAGCGGTGGTGAGGCGCACAAAGATGAAATAGCGCCCGCCGTGGCGCGGTGGCGGATTGCCGAACACAAAGGTTTCGATGCTGTCGAGTTTCATCCGGTATTCCCTGTCATTCAGCCGCCAAGGGCCTGTTTTTATTGTCTTCAAGCACCAAATCCGCGGCCCGGGCCGCCAGCATCATGGTCGGCGCATTGGTGTTGCCGGAGGTAATGTTCGGAAATGCTGAGGCGTCAATCACCCGCAGGCCCGCCATGCCGTGCACCCGCAGCCGCGCATCCAGCACGGAGTCGCTGGCTTCACGGCCCATCCGGCAGGTGCAGGAGGCATGGAACACGCTGCCCGCGCGGTTGCGGAAGTTCTCCAGCAGCGCCGCGTCGTCCATCTCCAGAATGTCCGGCGCCCGCCGCTCCCGCGTGACGCGCTTGATGGCGGGGACCGCTGCCAGTGCCTGCAGCAAGCGGCTGGCGCGCACGGCAGTAGCCTTGTCTTCATCTGTCGCCAGCGAGTTCGGCTCGATCCGCGGCGGCTGCGCCGGGTCGGCGGATTGGATGGCGATCTGCCCCCGGCTGGTGGGCCGGCCCGGCTGCACGCACAGCAGGAAACCATTGTCCCGGTCAATCTGCGGCTTGCCCGAGGGACGCGTCGAATAAGAGGCCGGATTGCAATAGACCTGCACGTCCGGCAGCGCTGCACCTTGGGTGCGGACGAAACCGCTGCACTGGTTGACCGGAACGCTCAGCGGCCCCTTGCGGGCCAGCACATATTGCAACCCCGCCTTCATCTGCCCGGCGAAACTGCCCAGCCTGTCGTTCAGTGTCGCGGTATTGGCCCAGAAGAAATGCGACACCGCCAGATGATCCTGCAACCCCAGGCCGACCTGCGGCAAATCGTGTTTCACCGCGATCCCATGCCGCTGCAGCAGCGCCGCCGGCCCGATCCCCGACAGCTGCAGCAGCTGCGGAGAGTTCACCGCGCCCGCGCTCAGGATCACCTCCCGCGCTGCCGTGGCCAGCTGCGTCTGCCCCTTCACCCGGTACGCCACCCCGGTGGCACGCCCGCCCGCGGTCAGCACTTTCTCCACCAGCGCGCCGCTCACCACGGTCAGGTTGCCGCGCCGCATCGCGGGCCGCAGGAACGCATCCGCCGAGGACCAGCGCCGCCCGCCCTTCACCGTGCTGCGGACATACCCCATGCCCTCGCTGGGCAGCGTATTGGCTCCGGTATCAGCAGGGCCATTCATGTCCGGCAGGACCGGCCAGCCCATTTCCTGCCCCGCGGCCAGGAAGTTGCGGGTAAAGGGATGCATGCGCTCGCTCAGGTCGGTGACGCGCACCGGTCCGGTGCCGCGCAACCGGCGGCGGCCCTGCTGCCATTCGTCATTGCTCTCCAGCGCCTCATAGCCGCGGCGCACAGTCTCCCAGCCCCAGCCGGTGGCGCCTGCGGCCTCCCAATCGTCGAAATCACGCGGCAGCCCACGCACATAGGCCATCGCGTTGATCGAACTTGATCCGCCCAGCACCTTGCCCCGCGGCCAATAGGCCTCGCGCCCGTTCAGCCCCGGGTCCGCCGCCGCCGAATAGCGCCAGTTCACAGCCGGGTTGGAGAAAGTGAAGCCATAGCCGACCGGAACCTTGATCCAAAACCTCCGGTCCGTGCCCCCGGCCTCGATCAGCAGTACCTTATAACGGCCGTTTGCCGTCAGCTTGTCCGCCAGCACACAGCCTGCCGATCCGGCCCCAACGATAATGAAATCAAATGTTTGCGCCATGGCCAGCCCGAGTCCTTCGATCTCCCGCGACCTTGCACGGCGCCTTAGGTGCAAATCAAACAATGTGTTTTGCCCCTAAGGCTAAACTGTGCTTATAGCTAAGCCATGACCGATCTGCCCCATGTCACCTGGCTCAAAGCCTTCGAGGCCGCCGCACGGCTCAACAGCTTCTCCGCCGCGGCAGAGGAGCTGGGCCTGACCCCTGCCGCTGTCAGCCAGCAGATCCGGCTGCTGGAGAAACACCTGGACACCCGGCTGTTCCGGCGCCTGCCCCGCGGCGTTGCCCTGACAGACACCGGTCAGGCCTACGCCCAGCCGATCCGCAAATCCTTTGACGATATGCAGCGCGCCACCACCGGCCTGTTCAGCAAGAAACGCAAGCGTGTGGTGCGGCTGCGGGCAACGATCTCCTGCGCTGCCCTTGTGATCGCGCCGCAGCTGGCCCGGTTTCAGGCCGACCACCCCGACATCTTCGTACAGCTGTCCACCACGGTCTGGGCCAGCCGGTTCGACGAGGAGGCGCTGGACATCGACATCCGCTATGGCTCCGGCGACTGGCAGGAGGCGCAGATCCTGCACCTGGGCCACGAAAACGCCATTCCGGTCTGCAGCCCCGTCTATGCCAAGGCCCTTGGCGGGAGCCCCGCCATTGAGGACCTGGCACGCGCCGATGTCGTGCAGATCATCGGCTCCGAAACCGACTGGGGCCGCCTGGCCGACCTGCACGGGCTGACGCTGCAAGTGACCACCGACTGGCTCAAGGCCGATTCCTCTCTGCTCGCCTTGCAAACAGTGGCGGCGGGCCATGGGGTGACGATGGTGCTGGAAAGCTTTGCCCGGCAATACATTGAGCAGGGGCTGGTCATCGCCCCCACCGCGTTCAAACTGCCGAAACGCCGCTCGCACTACATGGTGATCAACGACCGTGCGGGCCAGCGGGAGGAGGTGAAGGCGGTGGCCGGCTGGCTCACCTCACTCTATCAGGCGCTGATCTGATGCGGATTCCCTGCCTGTCCCTGCAGGGACAGCGGCGGGACCTCTGGCGGCCCTAGGTCTGCAGCGCGTCCAGCGAAGCTGCCATCGCGCTCCACAACTCCTCCGCCGGTTCGGTGCCGACGGAAATCCGCACGAAGCCCGGCGCCACGGCATCGCCCCAACGGGCGCGGCGCTCGGCCGAGGTATGCACGCCGCCAAAGGAGGTCGCCGCCCGGATCAGCGGGCAATTGTTGATGAAGGCATCGGCCTGCCCTGCACTGTCCAGAGTAATCGAGATCAGGAAGCCGAACCGTGCCATCTGCTGCTTGGCCAGTTCATGCGAGGGATCGGATTTCAGCCCCGGAAACCGGATCTTTTGCACCAGCGGATGCGCGGCCAGCCGCTCCGCCAGCACCTCCGCGGTGTTGCACATCCGGTCGAAACGCACTTCCAGCGTCTCCAGACCGCGATGCGCCAGCCAGGCCTCCTGCGGGCCGGGGATGCCGCCGCCGATCATCCGCCAGTCCCGCGCCGCCTGCAGCACATCCTCGCTGCGCGTCGCCAAATGCCCCATCAGCACGTCGGAATGGCCGCCCGGTGCCTTGGTGTCGGAGGCGACAACCACATCCGCGCCGAGCTCCAGCGGGCGCTGGCCCAGCGGGGTCATGGTGGTGTTGTCAACGATCAGCAGCCCGCCTGCCGCATGAACCGCGTCCGAGACCGCGCGCAGGTCGCAGAGGTCCAGACCGGGATTCGACGGGGTCTCCGCAAAAACTACATCAAAGCCTTCAAATCCGCCCTCGGCAAAGCTGGCGGTGGGGCGCTGCTCAACCTCCACGCCAAGGTTCTGCAGAAAGCGCTCGCTAAGACGGCGGGTCACATAATAACCGTCGGACGGGATCAGGATCCGTGACCCGGCCTTGACCGTGGCAAACAGCGACGCCGTTATGGCCGCCATGCCAGAGGGGAAGGCCAGCACCGGTGCATCTTCCAGATACCCCAGCACGTGCTCCAGATGCTCCCAGGTTGCGTTGTCGGCGCGGCCATAGCTGGGGCCGCCGTTCCAATCGCCCGGCACGTGGTACATCGAGCTGTGAGTCAGCGGCAGCGCCACAGGGTCGCCCTCGGACAGCGTGTTGCCGCGCAGATGCAGCATGGCTCCGGGTTTGGGGGCGGTGGGTTTGTCCATGGTGCGGGCGCCTTTCCTGAGGGTGGTGTCCCCGGAGTGATAACCGGCCAGCACGGAAAAGAAAATCGGGAGCAGCAGGACTGGGGAAATTCGAAACCTGAAACAGAGGGCAGCGCCCGTCCGCGGGCGGAAGCGAAGCGCCCGCCCATGGGGGTGGACGGGCGCCGTCCGGCGGTGCTGCCGGGCGGCAGGTTGTTGCGAGTGTTTACCCCATCCAGCGGCGCACCGGCGCGGCGGCCTCTTCCAGCGCCTGGCAAACCACGTCGATCAGGGTCGGGCCGTCATGCGCAAAGGCTTCCTTGATCGCCTGGTCCAGGTCCTCCGGCTTCTCCACCCGCCATGCCTTGACGCCAAACGCCTCGGCCACCGCCGCGTGGTCCGTGCGGTTGAAGTCCACGTTGTAGTAGCGCTTTTCGAAATTGTCGCGCTGGCTCGCCTTGATCCAGCCGAAATTGGCATTGGAGAACACCACATAGGTGATCGGCGCGTTGCAGCGCACCACGGTCTCCAGTTCGCCGCAGGTGAAGCTAAAGGAGCCGTCGCCCATCATCCCAACGACCTTGGCCCCGGGCCGGCCGAACCAGGCACCAAGCGAGGCCGACAGCGCATACCCCAGCGCCCCATGCGCGCGGTTGGTGATGTACCGGCGGCCCGGGTGTTTCTGATGCGAATATGCGTTGTAATAGGGGCAGCTGGTGCCGGGATCGGAGACCACGATGGAGTCCTCCGGCAGGTTCCGGTTCAACGCATGGATGATCTGCTCCGGCAGGACCTGACCGGTCTTGCTGGCCGCCAGCGCCTCGAACTTGGCGAACTTGCGCTGCTTGATATCGGCGATTTTGGCGGCAGCGCCGAAGGACGGCAAATCACCCCCACGCCCGTCCAGGTACGCATTCACCGCCTGCAGAGCCAGTTTCAGATCGGCGGCCACACCTACCTCCGCCGGGTAGTTCGCCCCGATCACCATCGGGTCGTTGTCGAAATGCACGATCCGCTGGCCGGGCTTCGGCGCCTCCCAGCGCGACGTCGTGGTGGACCCCGCCCGGCAGCCCATAAAGACCACCAGATCAGCGGCTTCCATCATCTCCCAGGTCTCATCGGTGCCGCCGTTGGAGCCGACCACACCCAGCGACTGCGGGTGGGTGTCGGCCAGTGACCCTTTTCCGGAGATCGAGGTACCGACGGCTATGTCAAGGCGGGAGGCGAGCCTGCCCAGCTCCTCCATCGCACCGGATATCACCACCCCGCCGCCGCAGACGATCAGCGGCGACTTTGCGGACAGGATGGCCTCCGCCGCATCCTCCGCTGCGCCCGGCTCCGGCGCGGCGCGGTAGGCGGGGTAGCTTTGGTGCTTGGGATCGCCCCAGATGTCGTCGGCGGAAACATCATCGTACTGGATGTCATAAGGCAGCCCCAGATGGGCCGCGCCGGAGCGGCCGGTGGTCATCGCCCGGAACGCCTGGCGCACCATCCGCGGAATGTGGCCGGCGCGCTTGATCACCGTATTGAACTTGGTCAGCGGCCCCATCAGGGTTTCCTGATCCACCTCGGTCAGCGGGTACTTCCCGTAGGAGCCGACCGGAATGTCCGTCGTGATCGCCAGCACCGCATAAGAGCTTTCGTTGGCCTCGATCAGCCCCGGCAGAATATAGGTGGCACCACCTCCGGATGGCCCCTCGCAGACCCCCACCCGCCCAGTCACGCGGGAGAAGCCGTCGGCCATATAGGCCGCGCTGCGCTCATCTCGGCTAAGGACGTGGGTGATGCCATGGTCCAGCCGGTTCATCGCATCATAGAAAGGCAGCGTGGTGTCGCCGCAAAGGCCAAAGATATGGGTGACCCCATGCGCCTCCAAGGAGCGCACCATCGCCTCGGCGCCGTTTAGCGTGTTCATCATGGGTGCTCCCTGACTCGTCGTAAAACCCGCCCGGGGCGCGGCCCGGGATTCGTACTCCAAACTGTATACAGTTATGTAGATAGATGTGAAGACCAAAATAGAGGCAACTCAAAAACGGCCGGATTAATGCACCAAGCGCCCGCCCCGCCGGAGCACTGGGGCGCTACAGGGGCTGTGCCGGAGGCACTCCCCGGATGGTAAAGCGGGCGGGCGCGGGCCGGCAGAAAACGCCGCGGGCGCAGCTGGTGCGGGGCTCCGGATTTTCCCAGAATCCGGTTACCCGGCAGCTTCCGCCAGGATTTCCGTCACATACTCCCGCCAGGCTTTGGCGAAACTGGCGGCCAGCTGCGACAGGGGGCGCTCGCTAGGGGTCAGGATCGAATAGCCAAAAGAAATTTGCGGCTCAAACGGCAGGAACCGGATCCGCGCCTCGCCCGCGTTGCTGCGGCGGTAGCTTTCGGCGCTGAGCACATCGACCACAGCACAGGCCTGGCCCGCGGCGATGAAGTGGAACAGCGGCAGGAAATACTGCGCATCGTAGCGCAGGTTGAACTCGGCGCCGGCGGCCAGAAACGCCTGCGAGGTGGCCTGATAGGTGTTGTGATCCGGCTGTAAGGCCCCCATCGGCACACCGTTCAGATCGGCCGCCGTGACCGCCTCGCGTTCTGCCAGGGGGTGGCTGGCCGGCACGGCGCACAGGCAGTTGCTGGGCAACTCCTCCGCCGCGTACAGCTTGCGGTCGCCGCGGAACCGGGTCATGTCGCAGAAGCCGATGTCGAAACTGTTGGCCGCAACCAGGCTGCGCACCTGCGGCGAAGACCGGGTGGCCAGCGTCACCCGCACCTCGGGCTTGCCGGCCACGAACCGGCTGATGAATTCCGGCAGCAGATAGGTCGACGGCCCCGGCATCGCCACGATACGGATCGAACCCTGCACCCGGTCGCGCATATTGGCCAGGTTCTGCTGCGCGGTTTCCAGCCGCGACAGGATTTCGGTCGCCTCCTCCATCAGATACTGCGCTTCGGGCACCGGCACCAGGCGGCGGCCTTCGCGCAGGAACAGGGTCAGGCCCAGCTCCTCCTCCAGTGTCTTGATGGCAGCGCTGACCGCTGGCTGGGTGCGGTGCAGGTTGCGCGCCGCCTGGCTGACCGACCCGGTTTTCATGACCTCATGAAAGACCGCAAGCTGATGTGAGTTCATGTTCCGGATCCCTGGCGCAAAGCTATCATAAATTTGATCTATACATACAGTATAATTTTAAATTTGTACTTATGCTTCTCCTTTATCATGATGCAACAATCGGAGGAGAGAGCTGCCGGGCAAGGCCGCAGCCAATAACCAAGGGAAGAGACAATGGGATTTTTCAAGAAACTGACCGGGGCCGCGCTGGCCTGCACCATGCTGACCGGAGCTGCTGTGGCGCAGGACATGACGTTTTTCCGCATCGGAACCGGCGGCGCAGGCGGCACCTATTTCCCGATCGGCGGCATCATTGCCAATGCGATTTCCAACCCGCCCGGGTCACGCTCCTGTGACGAGGGCGGCAATTGCGGCGTTCCTGGACTGGTGGCGATGGCCCAGTCGACCAACGCCTCGGCCCATAACGTGAACGCAATCCAGGCAGGCCAGATGGAAGCGGGCCTGTCCGGTGCCGCAACCCTGCATTTCGCCTATCACGGCAAGGGCAAGTTCGAGGGCAACGCCAAGCCCGACCTGCGGGTGATTGCCAACCTGTTCCCCGAAGACCTGCACCTGGTGCTGCCCGAGGGCCACAAGCTGGAGAGCCTTGCTGACCTTAAGGGCAAGCGCGTCGGCATTGCCCAGGCCGGTTCCGGCACCCAGATCGCGGTGGAGCTGATCCTGAACGACCACGGCGTCAACCGCGATAACATCGACGAGGCTGAGCTGAACAACGCCCAGTCCGCCGAGCGCATCGCCGACGGCCAATTGGACGCCTATTTCTATGCAGCCGGCACACCGGTTGCCGCAATGATCCAGCTCGACAACACCAAGGGCATGGAACTGCACAACTGGTCCGAGGCAGAGATCAAACAGGCCAACACCACCGTGCCTTACTACATCCCCTCGACCATTCCGGCAGGCACCTATCCGGGTGTGGACTATGACGTGAACACCGTGGCAGTCTCCGGCATGCTGGTCACCAATGCCAACATGGACGAAGAGCTGATCTATGAGATCACTAAGGCGATGTGGTCCGATACCGCCCGCAAGCTCTTGGACAACGGCCACCCCAAGGGCAAGGCGATTACCCTGGAAACCGCACTGGACGGCGTCGAGGGCATCGGTGTGCCGCTGCACCCGGGTGCTGAGCGCTTCTACCGCGAAATCGGCATGCTGAAGTAATTCCTCCCCCCTGAACTGCGGCAGCAGGGTGCGCTCTGCTGCCGCCTTTTGTTTCCCGGCGCCCCTGTCCGCAGTGCGGATCAATGGCGCGCGCCGGCAAGGCCCCGGACTGGAGACCCCGATGTCCCTGGACACCCATCTCGACAACAAGGCGCTTGAGGAGCTGGAGAAGCAGTACGACTCCGCCCTCAACACTCGTAACAACGGCCCCAGGCTGACTGGCGTCATCTATTGGGCCAGCATCGCCTTTGCCCTCTATCATCTTTGGACGGCCGGCTTCGGCACGCCGGTGGACCATGTGCATATGGGCATCCACCTGGCAGGGCTGTTCCTGTTCATCTTTGTGGGTTTCCCCATGATCCGGACCGCGCACAGCCTGGAATGGCGCGGCCCCAGCCTCCTGCGTCCCGGCAATGTGCCGCTCTATGACTGGGCGCTGACCGGCCTCAGCATGGCAGCGGCGCTGTTTCTCTGGGTCAGCTGGCGCGGCTTTGACATGTTCGGCTTTGACATCAGCGAACAGGCACTGCGGCAGGGCAATCCCTCCAGCCTGGATGTATTCTTTGGCTCGGTGCTGATCCTGACGGTGCTGGAGATCGCGCGCCGCACCATCGGCTTTGTGCTGCCGCTGATCATTCTGGTGTTCATGGTCTATGCGCTGTTCGGCCCCTACATGCCCGCGCAGATCCTCAAGCACCCGGGCGTCAACTGGCAGCAGTTCGTCAACAACATGTACTTCCCGTCCGAAGGCATATTCGGCGTGACACTGTGGGTGGTCTCCACCGTGGTGTTCCACTTTGTGCTGTTCGGCGTGGTGGCGCAGCGGATGGGCCTGGGGCAGTTCTTTGTCGACAATGCCATGCTGCTGGCGGGCCGCTACACCGGCGGCCCGGCCAAGGTGTCGGTGGTGTCGTCAGCCTTCTTCGGCACGATCTCCGGCTCGTCCATTGCCAACACGGTCTCCACCGGCTCGCTGACCATCCCGAACATGAAGAAAATGGGCTACCCCGGCCATTTCGCAGGCGGGGTTGAGGCCGCGGCCTCGGCGGGCGGGCAGATCACCCCGCCGATCATGGGGGCGGCTTCCTTCCTGATGGCCGAGTATCTGGAGGTGCCCTACACCACCATCGTGATTGCGGCGATTGTGCCGGCGATGATGCACTATATCGGGGTGATCTCGATCGTGCACTTCACCGCCAAGAAACTTGGCCTGACCGCCTACCCCAAGGATCAGCTGCCCAAGTTCCTGCAGGTCTGGAAGGACGGCTGGTACACAATCATTCCGCTGATCGCGCTTTTGCTGGTGCTGTTTTCCGGCTATTCGCCGAATATGGCGGCCTTTATCGGTCTCAGCCTCTGTGTGGTGGTGGGCTTCTGTGCCTTCAACAAGCCAGCCACCATGGTGATCCCGCTGGCCTTGCTGGGCTTCATCTTCTGGAAGGCATCGCCCTATTCCGGTGAAGGCTATACCCCGGTGATGGCGGGAATGCTGGCCGCGCTGACCCTGATCGGCTGCCTGCACAGGAATGAACGCCAGAACTTCCGCGACCTGTTCGACAGTTTCCACGTCGGCGTGCAATACGCGCTGGCCGTTGGCGCGGCGTCTGCCGCGGTGGGCATCGTGGTGGGTGTGATCAACACCACCGGCGTCGGCTTCCGCCTCGGCTTTATGGTCACCGGCGGCGCGGCGGATATGGCGGCAGCGATTGCGCCGTTCCTCGACTGGACCTCCATCGAGGCGTTCAGCCAGCCGTCGATCCAGCAGTTCCTGTCGCTGGTGCTGATCGCCATGGCCTGCATCCTGATGGGGGCCGGCCTGCCGACCACCGCGCTCTACATCATGCTGGTGGCGGTTGCGACGCCTGCCCTCAGCCAGCTGGGCGTGCCGCCGCTAGCCACCCATATGTTCGTGCTCTACTACGGTGTGATTTCCGAGATCACCCCGCCGGTCTGCGCCTCGGCCTATGCGGCGGCCGGGATTGCGGGCTCCAACCCGTTCCGCACCGGCCTCAATGCCTTTACCCTGGGGCTGGGCAAGCTGATGGTGCCGATGGTGTTTGTCTATGCGCCGACCATGCTGATCGTGCTGCCGGAGCATTTCACGCTGCTGAGCTTCACTCAGGTCACCCTGACCTGCGCGGCGGGCGTCTTTGCCATCGCCACCGCTGTCTCGGCCTACTTCCTGGCCCCGCTCAACGGCATCTGGCGGCTGCTGATGGCCATTGGCGGCCTGCTGCTGGTGGCGCCGTCCGGCGGCTCCGACATCGCCGCGATGGTGGTCATGGCGCCGGTGCTGGTCCAGCAATTGGGCCAGCAGCGCAAGCTCCAGACCGAGGCCGCGCAATGAGCGGCCGCGCCTCCCCTGATGTCACTGTCCTGGGCGCCGGGATCGTTGGCATCTGCTCGGCCCTCTCCCTGGCCGGGCGGGGCCTCAGGGTCCGGCTCATCGACCGGGATGCCCCCGGCCAGGCGACATCTTACGGCAATGCCGGCATCATCTCCCCCTGGTCGGTGGTGCCGCAATCCATGCCCGGCCTGTGGAAGAAGGTGCCGGGCTGGCTGCTGGACCCGCTGGGGCCGGTCTCAGTGAAACCCGGCTACCTGCCAAAGGTCGCGCCCTGGGGACTGCGGTTCCTGTCCGAGGGGCGCGAGGGCCGGATTCAGCAGATCTCCGACGCGATGGACATGCTCAACCGCAACTGCGTGGAGCTGTACCGCCAGCATCTGGCGGGCACCGGGCATGAGGAGCTGGTGCAGGACAGCTATTACGTCCACGCCTTCCGCAACGCGGACGCAGCCGATCTGAATTCGGTGGATTACCGGATGCGCGGCGACCGCGGGGCCGATATGGAGCGTATCGGCACGGCGGAGCTGCGCGATCTGGAACCGGCGCTGACGCCGGAATTCCAGGCTGCGATCCTGATCAAGGGCCAAGCCCGTGCAACCTCCCCGGGCCGGATCGGCACCGTTCTGGCGGAGAAGTTCCAAGCGATGGGCGGGGAAATCCTGCGGCAAACCGTGCGGGCGATCCAACCGTCCGGAACCGGCGGCTGGAGCTATACGACCGAGGCGGGCCAGGAATGGACGCCCAAGCTGGTGCTGGCCATGGGCGTCTGGTCCGGCGAACTGCTGAAACCCTTGGGCATCAGGATCCCGATGGAATCCGAACGCGGCTATCATGTGTCCTTCCGCTCCCCTGGCGTCGCGCTCAACAACTCGATCATGGATATGGACATGAAATTCGTGGCCTCCTCGATGGAGGAAGGACTGCGGGTTGCCGGCACCGCCGAGTTTGCAGGTCTCGACCAGCCCGTGAACCAGAAACGGCTCGACGGGCTGGTCAAGCTGGCCCGCGCGCTGCTGCCTGATCTGCGGGCAGACGATATGGACACCTGGTCAGGCCAGCGCCCCAGCCTGCCCGACAGCCTGCCCTGCATTGGCGAGGTCGAGGGCTTCCCCGATCTGATCGCCGCCTTCGGCCACAGCCACTACGGCCTGATGATGGCGCCGAAGACCGGGCGGCTGGTGGCCGATATCGTCAGCCAAACCCCTGTGAATGAAGACCTCTCGCCATTCCGCACACGGCGCTATGAAAGGATCAAGGCATGACCATCCACCCCGGCGGTCAAAACATCTGCGGCGTCTCCATCGGCGTGCTGGCGCTGGAGAGCTATTTCCCCAAGCCCCCTGGCCACATCAAGAACCCCTCCAGCCTGCAGTTCACCACGCTGTATGAAATGCTGGACGGGATCACCGTGCCAAAACTGCTGGCCAACCCCACGGGTGAGATGAAGGACCGGCTGATCGACGCTGCCAAGCGGCTGGAGGCCAAGGGCGTGCGGGCGATCACCGGCTCCTGCGGGTTCCTGGCGATTTTCCAGAAGGAGATCGCGGCAGCGGTGAATGTGCCGGTGTTCGTCTCCTCGCTGATCCAGGTGCCGCTGGCGCATCAGATGACCGGCCGCACGGTGGGTGTGATCACCGCTTCCGCCGGCAGCCTGACGGAGGCGCACTTGCGCGGTGTCGGCGCTGAAAATACGCCCATCGTGGTGCAGGGGCTGGACGATGCGGAGGAGTTCTCCACCGTGATCCTGCGCAACGAGCGCACGGCAATGGATCTGGCCAAGGTGGAGGCAGAGCTGCTGGCCGCTGCCCAGGGCATGATCGCCCGCAACCCGGAAATCGGCCCGATCGTGCTGGAATGCACCGACCTGCCGCCCTATGCCCATGCGCTTCAGGCCGCGCTGAACCGTCCGGTGTTCGACATCATCACCCTGTCGGAGATGGTGCACCGGGCCGCCCTGCGTGTGCCGTTTTCGGGGTTTATCACCTGACCCAGTGAGGGCAGCGCCCGCCCATTTTGCCGGAGGCAAACCTTTGGTTTGACGGGGCGGACGGGTGCTGCCCGGCGTTCCGCCGGGCAGTTCCTCACAAATATTTCCGGCGCTTAGCCCCGGATTTTTTTGGATGTACTCGCCCGGCAATCCCCCTAGTGTGACGGCAAATCAAACGCCTTCCGGTTGGACTTGCCATGCCCCAGATCACTGACGCCCTGTTGGACCAGATCCGCGCCCGTTTCGCCCAGGTGGACGAATGCCCCCAGCAGGGGCCGCGCGTGTTTTTTGAGAACGCCGGCGGCGCGCTGACGCTGAATTCGGTGGTGGAAACCTCCGCCCGCTATGCTGCCATTCCCGACAACCAGGGCCGCGACAATCCCGGCAGCCATGAATTGGTGCGGGTGATCGCCAAGGCCAAGGACGACATGCGCGTGATGATGAACGCCCCGGGCGGCCAGTTCTTCGTCGGCGAAAGCGGCACAGAGCTCTTGTTCCGCCTGATCATGAACGCCTGCCTCGGCACCGCGGAAGGCGGCACCGTACTGGGCTCGACGCTGGAGCACCCGGCCACCCGCTCCGCCTGCGCCCGCTGGTCCGGGGTGGCACGTCAGAAACACGTGCTGATCCCGCATGACGACGCCACTGGCACTATCTCCGCCGATGCCTATGCCCGTGCGGTCACGCCGGACACCGTGGTGGCAACCATCGTCCATACCTCTCCGGTCACTGGCATGGGCGTTGATCTGACCGCCTGCGCCGCCGCCATCCGCGCGGTGGCCCCAGACTGCCTGATCATCGTTGACGGCATCCAGCACGCGGCCCACGGGCGCATTGACCTGACTGCATACGGCGTCGATGGCTATGTGATCTCGCCCTACAAGATGTTCTCGCGCCACGGTTACGGTCTCGCCTGGATCTCGGACCGGCTGACCAAACTGCCGCACAACGCGCTGATCGGCGGGCCGGAAGACAACTGGGAAATGGGCACCCGCGACACCGGCAGCTATGCGACGCTCTCGGATGTAGCCGGTTATCTGGAATGGCTCGGCGGCGAGGTCAGCGACGCAACGGACCGGCGCGCCAAGGTCGTGGCCGCGGGCGAGGCGATCCACGCCCACGAGAAAGCGCTGACCGACGCGATGATCCATGGCACCGGCAACCTGCCCGGCCTGGCAGAGATGGAGGGGGTTGCCATTCTGGGCGGTGCCGATAATCCCGCCAGGGAGGGGCTGGTCTCGCTGACCGTCGCAGGCGTGCCCTCGGTGGATGTGGTAAAGCGCCTGAACGAGCAGGGTATCCGCACCCACCTGCGCAAGGCGGACCATTACTCCGGCAACATCCTGGCGCCGCTTGGCATGGACAGCTGTGTCCGCGTCTCCATGTGCCATTACAACAGTGTGGGCGAAGTGGCGAAGTTTCTGGGGGTGATGAAAGAGATTACCGGGTGAGAGAACTTTTTGACATCACACCCCCCTCATGCGCTGCTAGATGACCAGGACTCATAGCCAATAGATGACGGTTGCAGCGAGTGCGATAGCCGACAGTAAGGCCTTCGGGCATCTGTCGTATCGGGTCGCTACGCGCCGCCAGTCTTTGAGCCTGCCGAACATGACCTCAATGCGGTTGCGCCGCTTGTAGCGGCGCTTGTCGTATTGCACAGGCGTCTTGCGCTGTTTTCGACCCGGGTAGCAGGCGCGTATCCCTTTGTCTTTCAACGCCTCTCTGAACCAGTCAGCGTTGTAGCCACGGTCCCCGAGAAGCCATTCGACATCCGGAAGGCTGCTGCGCAAAGCCCGCGCGCCTATGTAGTCGCTGACCCGTTGCCTGGCAGGCGATGCTTGCATCGCCGAGAAGGAGCCCGGCAGTGACGAACAAGCTGAGTGGTCGGCCATGGCTGTCGCAGATCGCGTGCAGCTTCGTGTTCATGCCACCCTTGGTCCGGCCAATCAGGCGACCGCGCCTCCGTTTTTCATGCCCATGCTGGTCGCTGTCCGGTGGGCCTTGAGGTAGGTCGCGCGATCATCACGGTCTTCTCTTCGCCATGCCCGGCAGCCAATCCAGCCATCATCTGCGCAAAGATGCCTTTGCCGCTCCACCGCTTCCACCGTTTATACGACGTCTTGTGGGGACCGTATTCAGCAGGAGCGTCGCGCCAGCGCAACCTATTACGATTGATGAAGATAATCCCACTCGACACGCGACGGTCATCGACACGCGGCTTGCCGTGCGACTTCGGAAAACAGGGCTCCAGGCGCGCCATCTGCGCGTCCGTAAGCCAGAAGAGATCCGACATGCTCACCGCTCGTTTCTCGAACCATGAACCACGCTGCCAGAAGGAAATCAATGGGTCTGGAGCCTAACAGGACAGCAGGTTCAGCGCATGCCAGCCCATTGGGATCAAAGGCCGGAACCCTTTTCAGCACTTAGCCAGATCCAGTTGCATCGGGTACCGGTAGGAGTTGCTGATGTGTCCGCCACTGCTGCGCTCGATCACCTGCACAACATAGTTGCATGGATCTCTCTTCTGGCATAGTTCTGAAACATTCGGTACAGAACGGTTGAGAGCACTATGAGGCCTAGAGAATTTGATGAAGGCGCGGTGGTTGACGCAATCATGCGCACATTCTGGCGCAATGGCTATGCTGCGACCTCCATGAATGATCTGGTGGAAGCAACCGGCCTGTCCCGCAGCACGATATATAACTCCTTTGGGGGCAAGAAAACGCTTTTTGCGCTTGCACTTAAAGAATACAGGCGGGTAACCACTGAGAATGTCGCGAAGATCTCCCGCACCGCAGATGTGCGCGGCAGCCTCCGGTCACTGCTGCTATCCATCGTTGACGACGAGTTGAGCGACCACGAGGGCTTTGGCTGTTTCGCCGCCAACAGCAGCCTGGAGATTTCCGGCCGGGACCCTGAACTCAGCGCGCTGGTCGCACAGCATTTCAAGCGGTTGGAAAGTGGGTTGCTGCGCCTCCTGAAGCACGGCCAAAAGAGCGGCGAAATTTCGCCTGATCGGGACTGCAAAATGCTATCCCGTTACTTTGTTGCGATAATACAAGGCCTTAGAGTCATCAGCAAGGGCCTCCCAGCGGCCAGCCGCAAACCCTATCTGCACAGTATCGTCGAAGCCTCCATCGAAACGGTGTAACATCAGCATGAAGATCTCCTTTTGGTTGTTGACTGTTATGGAATGATTGTTCCATAAGCGGCTTCAGATGCCGGCCGCCCAAGTGGGCTTGGCGCCACAGCAGTCTCTTGGACCCGGAAAACAGAGGTTTAACATGACAACTGACACTATTTTGCCGCCATCCTGCCCATCCCTGCGGGTAGCAGTTCTGGGAGCCGGGCTGATGGGGGCGCCGATGGCCCGCAACATCGCTGCCGCCGGCTGCCAAGTCAGCGTATGGAACCGTTCCGCTGACAAGGCTTCAGCCTTGGCCGCACCGGGCATCACCCCGGCGGCGGATCCTGCCGAGGCGGTTCTGAATGCCAGTGTCATTTTGACTATGCTTAAAGACGCCAACGCGATCGCAGAAGTCATGTCGGCGTTGCCGGACGCAGACAGCGCCCCCGCGGCACCCGTCAGCTGGCTCCAAATGAGCACAGTCGGGCCGGCCGACATGTCCGGGCTGGAGACGTTGGCGGCCCGCAAAGGGCTCACCCTGATCGACGCACCTGTGCTTGGCACCCGCCAACCCGCAGAGGCCGGCCAGCTTCTAGTGCTGGCTGCCGGTCCGGACAGCACTAAGGAAGCTGTGCAGCCGGTACTGGATGCTGTTGGCAAAGCCACACGCTGGCTTGACACCGCCCCCGGAATGGCGACCCGGCTGAAGCTGGCGCTGAACAGCTGGGTTTTCGCTCTGACCCATGGAGCGGCAGAGAGCCTGGCCTTGGCTCGCAGCTTGGGACTGGATCCGGAACTGGTGGCGGACACCGTGCGTGGCGGGCCACTGGATACCCCATTCTTTCAATTGAAAGCCCAGGCTATGGCATCGGGGGATTTCACTCCGGCATTCACCATCGATAATGCGGTCAAGGACAGTGCTCTGATTGTTGAGGCCGCACTGGAGACCGGGGTGAAGCTGGATTTGGCCGAGGCAGGCCTGAACCGCTACAGGCGGGTGCAGGACCAAGGCCATGGCGGCGCCGATATGGCCGCAACGTTTCTTGCCTAGCAGCACAGCTGCGCCCCAAGCCATTGATCGAAAATTTCAAAATTACAGGATTTAATCATGAGTAATTTTCTGGGAAAACGGCTGCGCGTCGGTGTCGCCATTCCATCGACCAACACTTCGGCTCAGCCAGAGATGGAGGCCATGCGTCCCCTTGGCGTTACAAACCACATCGGCAGGATGATCATCGACGATGATTCCCTGACCCATGAGGCGGGCTTCAATCGGGTCATTGAAAACATCCGCAGCTCCACCCCGGACGCCATACGCAGCCTGCGCCATTGCGGCACCGGGGCGATTATTGTTGCGGTATCTCCAGATGGATATTGGGAAGGCCACTCTGCGCATGAGGCTTTGAATGGCCGCCTTGCGGAAGCAGCAGGCGGTGCAAAGATCATCATGAGCGCAGACGCAATCCTGGCAGCGCTAAAAGCGCTTGGCGGTATCCGGAGAATTGGCCTGATTTCTCCTTATCTGGAGCTGGGCGATGAACCGGTTTCGCGGTTCTTCACCGATAGCGGGATCGAGGTTGCGGCCATGCATGGTCTTGGCGGACGGACGCCGTCAAACATCTCCGACGTTACCCCGGCAAACCTGCGTGACGCGGTGCTGGACGTTGACGGACCGGATGTGGAAGCCATTGTCCAAGTGGGAACCAATGTTCCCATGGCAGATTTTGCCGCCGCCGCGGAAACCTGGATTGGAAAACCGGTAATGTCTAATAATGCGGTTCTCTACTGGCACGCCTTGCGTAGCTGCGGTGTGACCGACCCGATTTCCGGCCGAGGTTTTCTCTACGAAAACCACTGACTCATCCCGCAGCAGGCGTACCTGCTGCTGGCATTTTTCTGAATAGCAACTTACTCACTGCCGGCCTGCCGCGGCGGTGAGTGGCCGCCAGTTTTGTAATGACCATTCCAATACTTGACAGGACATACCATGAGCACCCCCAACTCGCTCCTTTCCAAACCCGTTACCGACCGGCCTCAGCAAACCGACATCACCCGCGCGCTGCTGCGCACTGCGTCGGAACGCACCTCGCTGGTAGATATGCTGATGCTGCAGGTGCGCTGCCGCGGTGAAGAAATCGCTGTATGCGACGATACCAGCGCGCTGCGCTATAGCGATCTGGCCGAATACGCCGCTCGCCTGGCCGCCCGTCTGAAACGCACAGGTGTCGGCGCGGGAAGCCGGGTGGGGCTGTTCGCGGACTCTTCCGCCGAGATGATGGCCGGCCTCTGGGGAATTCTGTTCTCAGGTGGTGCCTACCTGCCACTGGGCACCGATTACCCAGTGGACCGGCTGAGCTATATGATCCGCGATGCGGGTATTGATGTGATTGTCACCCAGGACAAGCTGCGTGGCCGCCTGGCCGAGATGATCCTGCCGGGAGTTACCGTGATCACCTTGGATGCGCTGGATGCGGTCCCTGGACGGGAAGACAGCGATTGCCTGTGCGGCCCTGCCCTGCTGGAGGACGATCTGGCCTATATGATCTATACTTCCGGCACCACCGGTGCGCCCAAGGGCGTGGGCATTTCTCATGCTGCGATCCTCAACCAGCTGACCTGGCTGCAGACCGAGCAGAAGTTGCGGGTGGGTGAAGTTATCCTGCAGAAAACCCCGGTCAGCTTTGACGCCGCGCAATGGGAACTGCTGGCAGTCTGCTGCGGCGTTCAGGTCGTGATGGGCCGTCCCGGCGTTTACCGTGACCCGGAAGCTCTGATTGAACAGATCAAACAGCATGGGGTTACTATGCTGCAGGGGGTGCCAACCTTGCTGCAGGCACTGGTTGACCTTCCGGATTTCGAAACCTGCACAACTCTCACCAGCCTGTTCAGCGGCGG
Organism: Leisingera sp. G5_S3_59_S7; assembly: GCF_054968485.1. Lineage (NCBI taxonomy): Bacteria > Pseudomonadati > Pseudomonadota > Alphaproteobacteria > Rhodobacterales > Roseobacteraceae > Leisingera > Leisingera sp. G5_S3_59_S7. The sequence continues at coordinate 94,840 of NZ_JBQKUH010000007.1, read as the reverse complement.
AGAGGCCTTGACCCGCAAGCTGGCCACCCGGATTTTCGAAGCCCGCCCCGGTTGCCGGCTGGTAAACCTTTATGGCCCGACCGAATGCACGATTAATGCCACCGCCCAGACTGTGGATCCGGCAGGGCTGGAAAACGGCCCGGAAATGATCCCGATCGGCCAGCCCGCCGCGAACACCAGCTGTTGGGTACTGGATGAAAACCTGCAGCCGGTTGCCGATGGCGCTTCGGGCGAGCTGTATATTGGCGGCCGCCAGCTGGCCAATGGCTACCACAACCGCGACGAATTGACGGCCGAGCGCTTCATCACCTGGGTCAGCCCGGCTGACGGTTTGCCGCTGCGGCTTTATAAAACCGGAGACCTGGTGCGCCGCAATCCGGATGGCGGCTTGCAGTTTCAGGGCCGTGCCGACAATCAGGTCAAATTCCGGGGCTACCGGATAGAACTGGATGAAATCCGCTTGGCCATCGAGAACCACGACTGGGTCAAAGCTGCCGGCGTGTTCATCAAACCCCATGCCCGCACCGGCCAGCCGGTGCTTGCTGCGGGTATTGAACTGAACACGCGCGAAGCGCCACTGATGGATCAGGGCAATGCCGGCGCCCACCACCACAGCAAAAAAAGCCGCTTGCAAGTGCGGGCCCAGCTGTCTGGCGCCGGGTTGCGCACGGACGCCGAAATCGAAGGGCGCAAGACCTATGCCCTTGCAGGCAAAGACGCGGACGCGGCTCAGCGGCGGCTTGCTTTTGCCCGTAAGACCTATCGTTTCTACGAGGGCGGAGAGGTCTCGGCCGAGGATGTCCTTTCGGTGCTCTCGCAACAGAAGCAGCCCGCCTCCGGCACCGGTGGGCTTGAAGAGCTCAGTGCGCAGGATCTGGGATATCTGCTCCGCTGGCTTGGCCAGTTCACCAGCGCGGAACGGCTGCTGCCGAAACACGCCTATGCCTCTCCCGGCGCGCTTAATGCAACGCAAGTCTATGTGGAGCTGGCCAATGTGGCAGGGTTTGAACCCGGCTACTACTACTATCACCCGGCCCGGCACGAACTGGTTCTGACCGCGCCGCGCCCGGCTTCAGACACACCTGTGATGCAGCTGCATTTTGTGGGCAAGATTCCGGCGATCGAACCGGTCTACAAGAACAACATCCGTGAAGTGCTGGAGTTCGAGACCGGCCATATCCTGGGCCTGATGGATCACATCCTGCCGGCCCATGGCCTGGGTATCGGCGCAGGCACGGACGTTCCGGATGCGCTGCCCCATCTGCACTGCGGCCCGGGCCACGTCTATATTGCCGGCTATGCGGTCACTGCACATGCAGACCGGCGGACCGAATTGCCGGTGGGTTTCTACGTCCAGGCCCATGGCAGCAAAATCTCCGGGCTGGCGCCGGGACATTATGCCTATCGCGATGGCGGGCTGCACCAGTTCTCGCGCCATATCATGGAACAGCGCCATGTGATCGCGATCAACCAGCGTGTCTATCAGCGCGCCAGCGGCATGATCTCGATGGTCAGCCGGGACGCAGAGCGCTGGCACGCCTATATCGACCTGGGCCGCAGCCTGCAGCGGGTGCAGCAGAACAGCTGCCGGATCGGCACCATGTCCTCCGGCTACAGTTCCAAGTCCGGCAACGACCTCGTCGCGGCCACCCGTCTCAAAGAGATCCTGAACGAGCATGGGCTTGCCTCTGGCGCCTGCTACAGCGCGGTATTCGGCAAGGTCAGCGTCGAGCAGATTGCACATGAAGGCATGCATGAAGACAGCGTGCATATGGAAGGCCCGGCTGAACTGATACGCCGCGACCTGCAGTCACTGCTGCCCGACTACATGGTGCCCAGCAAACTGGCGCTGGTACCGTCGATGCCCTACAGCGCTTCGGGCAAAGTGGATGTGAATGCTCTCAAGGCATTCCCCGAGTTCGACGATGCCGCTGCCGAGCGTGAGGTCATTAAACCCCGCAACGATACGGAAACCACTCTGGCAGAGATCTGGTGCGCGCAAATCGGCCTTGAGGACGTCTCGGTACAGGATGATTTCTTTGAAATCGGCGGCGACTCTCTGAAGGCCGTCAAACTGGTGCAGGGCATCAACCGCGCATTTGATACCAGCCTGCCGGTGCAGGTGCTGTTCGAGGACACGACCATCGAAGCGCTGGCACGCCGCTTGACGGACGGCGGCACTGGCTCCAGCCTGTCGCGCGCAGTGCCGCTGAAGAAAGGTGCCGGCATCCCGGTGTTCTGCTGGCCCGGGCTTGGCGGCTATCCGATGAACCTGCGCCACCTCGCGCGGGAGCTCGACACGCCCCGTCCCGTCATCGGCATTCAGGCCTCCGGCGTGAACCCCGGCGAGCAGGTCTGCGGCTCAATCCAGGAAATGGCAGCGCGCGATGCCGAGCTGATCAGGGAGGCGCAACCGGAAGGCCCCTACACGCTTTGGGGATACTCCTTCGGAGCACGGGTGGCCTATGAGACCGCCTATCAGCTGGAACAGGCTGGCTGCGAGGTGGCGGAGCTGACCCTGATCGCGCCGGGCTCCCCGGAGCTGCCCGGCGGCGATCCGGTGCGCGCGGATGAGGCTTCGCTGTTCTGCGATGCGTCCTTTCTGACCATCCTCTATTCGGTGTTTTCCCAGACCATCGCTCCAGAACGCGTGGCCCCGGTTATTGAAACGGTCTCGGATCTGGAAGGCTTCGTGGCGTACATCGCCGCTGAAAAGCCCGATCTGGACCCGGGCACGATCTTGCGCATCACCCGGCTGGTGGCACAGACCTATGCGCCCGAATACGGGCTGCAAATCGAAGAACGGCAGGTGGCGGCGCCTGTGCGCCTGTTCAAGGCGGCGGGAGACAATCTTTCCTTCCTGGAGGAGGCCACACGCACTCTCGCCGCTCCGGCACCGGTCCACGCGCTGGCTGCCGACCACTACGAACTTCTGCAACCCGGCGGTGTTTCCGAGCTGGCCGCTGCAATCCGCTGCCACGTTCCAGCATGGCAGCCGGCCCAGCCTGAAACCCGTGACCTGCAAGAGGCCTGATCCCATGCCCCATGTCATCATTAAGCATTTTGCCGCCACCCTGACAGTGGAACAGCACGCAACACTCTCCGAAGCCATCACCCAGTCGGTCACTCAGGCCTTTGGCTGCTCCCCGCACGCGGTTTCCATCGCATTGCGTCCCGTGGCGCCCGATGACTGGCACAGCAGCGTCTTTGTTCCAGACATCCAAAACCATCCGCAAGAATTGATCAAATCACCCGATTATTCAGCGGCTTAACCCCCGCATACCACCTCCTGAAAGGGTATCCCATGACCACACGCATAGCCAAAGCGTCACCAGCGTTACTGCTGTTCGCAATATTCCTGATCTCATTGAACCTGCGCCCTGCAGTTGCCGCCATCGGCCCGCTAGTGTCGCAAATCCTGGGCGAAACCGGTGTAAACTCCACTATCATCGGCTTCCTGACCATGATCCCGGTGTTTCTGATGGGCATTGGCGCCATCTACGTGCGCCAGTTGCGCGCGGCATTGGGGGAGCGCGGCGGCATCACGCTGGGCGCGCTGATCATCACCCTGGCCTGCGCAGCCCGCCTGTGGCTGCCAACAGGTGCCGGCCTTCTTGTCACCGCCGCAGGGGCCGGGATCGGCATTGCCATTGTGCAATCGCTGATGCCGGGCTTCGCCAAGCGCAACTTCGGCGCTGCAACCGGCCGGGTGATCGGCCTCTACTCCACCGGGATCGTGGCCGGTGCCTCCATCGCAGCGGGCACGGCTGCAGGGCTTGCGTCTTCGCTGGACTGGGAAGGCACGCTGGCGGCCTGGAGTCTGCCTGCGGTTCTTGCAGCGCTGATTTGGGTCATCGCCGCGCGCAACGCCGATAGTGAGCGCACCGCGCCTGCCCCCGCTGCCGGCACCACGCCGCCGCAGTTCTGGCGCAATGCACGCTGCTGGTCGCTGATGCTGTTTTTCGGGGTCGGCACCGGGGCGTTTATGCTCGTCATGGCCTGGATTCCGCCGTTCTATCTGGAACAGGGGCTTGATCAAGGGGCTGCGGGCCTGCTGTTGTCTGCATTGACGGTGATCGAAGCCGTCACAGCCTTGGGCGTGGCAGCCTTCATCCACCATTTCCCGGACCGCCGCGGTCCGCTGGTCTTCGCGCTGATCATGACAGCCTTGGGGTTTGGCGTGCTCTACACCGCTCCGATTGACATGTCGTTCCTGGCAATGGCGCTGCTGGGTGTCGGCATCGGCATCCTGTTCCCGCTGTCGATCATCGTGGCCATCGACCACGTTGATGATCCCACCACCGCAGGCAATTTCACCTCTTTCGTGCAGGGCGGCGGCTATATCCTGGCAAGCTTCGTGCCCTTGTTTGCCGGCGCCGTCCGGGATGCGATGTCGGACCTCAGCAACGTCTGGCTGGGGATGGCGGCAGGCTCGCTTCTGATGATCTTCTTGGCTGTTCGCTACTCTCCTGAAAGCTACAAACGCTTCTCCACCATGCTGCGTAGCGTTTCCCTAGACCGCGGACTGCGCGCGGCCAGCTGAAACCCGTTCCTCCCCAAGCAGGTTCTGTCCTGCCGCGCTATCCCTGTTGCAAAACGGGGATAGCATCAGTTTTTGCCAATGCTGAGACAAAGCCGCCCCGCGCAAAAAGGCCCGCTGATGGAAACACCAGAGGCGAACTTCCCTCCTTTTTCTGAAGCTGGCCGGCAATGGCACCGGCATCCGGGACCGATCCCGCCAGCCGGTCTGGTTCCGGTGCAACCAGCGTGCCGCCCTTCCTGCCAGCGGAAATGATCTGATCCAGACCCGGGCGGGCGCGATTTGCGCCGATTGCTCCATGAACCGTGCGAACGCGATCCGGGGCCGCAACGGGATTTTCCAGAGCCCGTTTTCGCGGTGAGGTCTTGGCTGCCGGCGGAGCATCCGGCTCAGCCGTCCGACTAGGTATCCAAAAGCCCGGAAAGAAAAAAGACCCGGCATTACCAGCCGGGTCCAGTTAGTGACGGAGAACGTCACTTCAGGAAGACTTCCAGGTGTTTTCCTTCAGCTCGTACTGCGCGGGCTGTTTCGAATGTTCGTCTTATTCATCCTGTTCTGGACTGCCCAAAGGACCCCTGCGGCAACGGACAAAAGCACCGGGTACAACAGTGCTGCGTCCTGCTGTGCCAGCAGCACACCGACAGTACCCACCGCGATAAACGCCACCAGTTTTTCAAACAGGCTTGACGTCAGCGTCATCAAGCTGGCAGCCGCGACCGCGAAGAGGATGATGAAATTCTGACCGGCCAAAGACAGCATATCTTCAATCGCCAGGATGTTGAAAAGATCCAGGCAGAGCACGGCCAGCAGAACCGCCACGACCAGAAACACTGCCTTCAGCGGGCGACCGGTTTCGTCGGCGGAAAGGTCCAGCGGGACGACACTTTCCCTGGAAAGCGACAACAGCATCCGCGAAACGGCCCAGATCGCCCCCATCAAGTTGGCCACGATTATGACAACAGCCAGAACTGACATCAAATTGCCGCCCCAGACGCCAAGGTGGCGCTGCATAATAGAAGAAAATGCAGCCTCGTAATTGCTATCAACCGGCGTGAAATGGACGATCACAGCCATGCTGAAGTAGAGCATCATAGCGGCAAGGAACGACAAGCCCATCGCCAGCGGGAAGTCTCTCTTAGGGTTTCTGAACTCCTCGGACGTCCCTGCGGAGACTTCCCAGCCCGTGAAGGCGAAGAAGATCATCATGAACGGGACGCTCAGCTGTGAAAATCCGATGGTTGGACCGGTCAAGGCGCGGGCTTCACGCATTTCAGGTGAAATACCGGACAGTCCAACCGCAACAATCAGCAGGAGCGAGAACAGAATTGCAGAGGCAACCATGGCCGAAATCCTTGACGCCGCCTCCGGTGAAGCAAGTTGTGTTCCGGTCGCGATCAGCAGCAAGGCTATTGCCAGAATTGCAGGATCCACCGGGACCAGAACTGACAGATAATGGCCGCCGGTGAGTGCGATAGCGGGCAGGCCGAAAGATACCGCGCCAAGGAAGATAAAGGAGCTGGCTAGGTATGCATATTTGCCAAACGCCTTCTGCGCAAAGGCGGACACACCTCCGGCATCCGGAAATCTTGCTCCCATTATGATAAAGACAGACAGAAGCGGCAGAGCCACAAGAGCGCACAAGGCCCAAACCCAGATCGCGTTCTCTGCGGCTTGCTGGTAGGCAAGCCCCGGCAAACTCAGAAGCCCTGCACCAATGACAATATTGAGCATCAGGCCCGCCCCTTTCAGCGGGCCCAGCGTCTTTTTGAGATCTGTCATCTTGCGAAATCCACATTGGCAAAGGAAATCAGATACTGCACGTCCCCGAAACTTGCTTTCGAACCGTGCCTGACCCCTTTCGGAAGCTCGATCACATCCCCCGACTTGCAAACGGCTTCGCCGCCTTCCCAGTAAAACAGGAGCTGCCCGCTCAGCACGACAATGGTCTCGTCGGTATCGTGCTGGTGCCAGGGATGCTCCTTGTCTGACTGGTCATTCTGGACTTCGACGCAACCCTGTTCAGGCATGCAGCGTTCAACAAGCCCTCTGAAGTCCGACAAATCAGCAGCGGCTGAGTGAACGACGACAGATTTTCCAGGTGATGAAATCATGCCACCTTCTCCTCTTCATTTTGGTTTTTCTTGGTAAAGCTGTGAAACGGGCACGTGGCCGCGCGGTTTTCGTCATCTAGAAAATACTGCGCGAACTCCCGGTTGTCGGGGTCGCCGTACAAGCCCAGATCCTCCGACGGATTGATCAGGTCGTATTGCAAGATGCGGGAACGGATTTTGGAGGTGGCTTTCTCGGCGGTCTCTCGTGTGTCCAGAATACCGTTAAAAACCCACCGCGGCTGGAACGTCAGCATGAAGCTCGAAAACCGCCGTGACTGCCGGTTGACATGCGCGGGCGTGTTGCAAACCACAAAGATTTGTTCGCCGCCGAAACACCACTCCCATCCCGCACTGTCGATCTCAGTCGGAATGCTCTCGGGCCACTCTGTGTCATCGGTCTGGTGAATACCATCCAGGGTTGACCAGAAGCGCGCGCGGTAATGCTCCAGGCTCTGGATCGGACCCGGACGCGACAAGACGAGCAGGGAGGTATTCTTCCCGAACGATTTGGCGTCTTTCAGATAGCACTTCAGGGCTGAAGACACTTCGTCAGGGTCCATGTTTTCAGAAAAGGCAAACCGTAGCTGATCTGCTTCGAAACCGGCGACGCCAAAGGTGCAGGGGAAGAGCCGGGAGCGAGACCTGAAATTGGTCGCCAGCTCGTTGAAAATCTTTTTCTGCCAGGTAGTTGCATCGAATTCGCTGTCAATTTCAACCCGACTGTAGATAATCTTGGTGGTCATAAACTGTCTCTCATATCTTTGCTTGGGCCTCGCGCAGGGCGGATAACCTCTGGCAGTTCGAGGCTTGCGTGTGATATGAACGCCCAGACTGTTCCCAGAAAGACGCTTATTGGGAAAAGACGTTTCAGATTGGGCTTAGGCACAGTCAATTGCGCAAAAACTGTATGACTTATGGATGGATTTCAGAGAAAGATCATTCGCCTCCTGAGCGAAAACAGCCGGGCCTCAGTCTCTGACATTGCCTCAGAGCTTGGTGCGTCTCGCAAGAAGGTCAAAGAGACGATCGACCGCCTGGTTGACAAGAAGATCATCAAACGGTTCACGATAGAGCTCGCGCAGGAAGCAGAATTCACCTCGCAACCTTTCAGAGCACTCTTCAATATCCGCCTGGTCGCGCCTAACTGCAGGCAGCTGTTTGCTGACTTGCAGAAGCACGACGAGATCCTGGGCGCGTGGAGCATCTCATCCTCCGATATCGACATGATGGTGCTGGTGGAAGCCAAGGATGTGGAAGTTGTTGAGAACGTGCGGAACAGCGTTGCGAGGCACCCGTTGGTTCAGACAATGTACACAAATTCGATCCTGACAACGTGGCGCGATCCGCGATCCAATTCGCGGCGCGACGGTGAGGCGGACGTCTAACGGACATTTCATTGGCCGCATTCGAGCAAGAAACACCGAAGGTTCTGTTTTTGCTTGATCCAAAGGTTTTGACGTTGTTCCCCCCGTCCAGCCTGAAAAGCGGTCAGAAGTATGTGTCTCCTCCAACGCTTTATGACTGGATCAAGACAACTAGGGCCCCTGAGCGGCGCGGCGTGAACCAATCCGCTTCCCAAACACCTGAACGTAGCTGACGCGCCCGCATGTTCTTGCCCCATCCCCGGCGGCCCGTCGAGAAGAACCGGAGGCAGGCGGAAGCCCTCGTCATCATGGCGGACTGAGCGCCGCATCGATTTCCAAAGGTCCGACAAATTCCTGGGTGTCATGAAAAAGATGACCGGGCAGCCGCCGGATGACCCATCGAATCCGGGGCCATTGGGTCTGAATTCTTCACGGGTCATCCAGCTCCGCCGCCGCTAGGGTCGCGCGGAAGGAATTGGCGGCCCGCCCCGGCCTGCAGGGCGCGCTGTTCCAGGCACGCAGGCAAGGGAACAAGACGCATGAAAACCCATGCACAGGCAGTTGTCATCGGCGGCGGGCTGGTCGGCTGCTCGATCCTCTACCACCTGGCGAAACTCGGCTGGAAAGACGTGGTTCTGCTGGAACGCGATGAGCTGACCGCAGGCTCCACCTGGCATGCGGCGGCCAACATCCACGGGCTACACGACAACAACAACGTGACCCGCATCCAGCACTACACGATGAACCTCTATAAGGAGCTGGAGAAGGAAACCGGCCAGGGCTGCGGCGTGTTCCAGCCGGGGTCCCTCTATCTGGCTAAGACCGAAGAACGCGAGCACCAGCTGCGCCTGCAGGAGGCCAAGGCGAAGTACTACGGCCTGAACTTTCATGAGGTCAGCCGCGAACAGGCCAAGGAACTGCACCCGCTGGCGCAGTTCGACGACATCCGCTGCATCATGTTCGAACCCGATGGCGGCAACGTTGACCCTTCCGGTGTGACAATGGCCTATGCGGCCGGCGCCCGCGCGATGGGGGCACAGATCGAACGCTTCTGCCCGGTGATCGGCACTGAACAGCAGCCCGACGGTTCCTGGATCGTGAAAACCGAAAAGGGCGACATCCATACCCAGTGGGTGGTGAACGCAGGCGGCCTCTGGGGGCGCGAGGTGGCGGCGATGGCGGGCCTCACCCTGCCCTTGCAGCCGACCGAGCACCAGTATTTCGTGACGGAGTCCATCGACGAGGTCGCCAACCTGGGCCGCCGCCTGCCGTCAATCGCGGACCGCGATGGCGAATACTACTTCCGCCAGGAGGGCAACGGCTTCCTGATCGGCGCCTATGAAAAGGACATGCGGTTCTGGGCCGAGGACGGCACCCCGCTGGACTTTGCCCATGAACTTTTCCCCGACGATCTGGACCGGATCATGGAAAACGTGATCCGCGCGACTGAGCGTGTTCCCTGCGCCGAAACCGCTGGCGTCAAACGCGTCATCAACGGCCCGATGATCTGGTCGCCCGACTCCAACGCCATCTGGGGTCCGGTGCCGGAGCTGAAGAACTACTTCTGCTGCACCGGCATCATCCCCGGCTTCTCGCAGTCCGGCGGCCTCGGCCTGCTGGCGGCGCAGTGGATGATCGAGGGTGAGCCGCAATACGATATGTTCGCCTGGGATCTGGCGCGGTTCGGCGACTGGGCCGACAAGACATTCACAAAGGCCCGCGTCGAAGACCAGTACGCGCACCGCTTCGCCATCCACTTCCCGAACGAGGAACGCAGCGCCGGCCGCCCGGCTCGTGTGCGCCCCGCATATGAGCTGCAAAAGGAAATGGGCTGCGTCTTCGGCCTCAACTGCGGCTGGGAACATCCCCTGTGGTTCTCCGGCACGCCCGGCACCCAGGACACCAACAGCTTCACCCGCCAAAACTGGTGGGAGACGGTGGGCCGCGAAGTAAACATGCTGCGCGAAAACGTCGGTGTGATCGACATCTCGAACTTCGCCAACTACGTAATCAAGGGGCCCGGCGCGTTTGATTGGCTGGACAAGCTGGTCGCCAACAAGGTGCCAACCGAGGTGGGCCGCTCCTGCCTCACTCCGCTGATCTCGGTCCGCGGCGGGGTGGCCGGCGATTTCACCATCACCAAGGTGGCGGATGACGAGTACATGATGGTCGGCTCCGGCATGGCGGAACGCTATCACCAGCGGTTCTTCAACATGGTGGAACTGCCGGAAGGCACCACCTTTGAAGTCGCCACCAACCGCATCGCGGGCTTCAACGTCGCCGGTCCGAAATCGCGCGAGATGCTGCAGCGGATGACCAATGCGGATCTGTCGAACGAGGCCTTCCGCTTCATGCGCTCCCGAACCATCGACGTGGCTGGCGTCGAATGCCTGGCGATCCGCGTCTCCTTCACCGGCGATCTGGGCTGGGAACTGCATTGCGCCGAAGAGGACCAGGTCAAACTGTACTCCGCCCTGCTGGCAGCCGCCGCAGAATTCGACGGCGGCCCGGTGGGCGGCCGTGCTCTCGGCTCCCTGCGGATCGAAAAAGGCTATGGCTCCTGGGGCCGCGAATACAGCCAGGAATACTGGCCGCAGGAGGTGGGCCTCGCTGGTCTCATCAAGCTGGACAAGGATTTCCTCAACAAAGACGCCTATCTCAGGGTCAAGGACAACGCCCCGCGCGAGATGCTGTCTGCCTTTGAGATCGACGCGGTGAATGATGCCGATGCCTCGGGCGGCGAGCCCATCTTCACCCCCGAAGGCAAGCCGGTGGGCCGGGTCACCTCCGGCGCCTATGGCTATTCCGTCGGCAAGTCGCTGGCGCTGGGATATGCCAACCCGGCAGTTGCCAAGCCGGGCGATGAGGTTGAGGTCTTCATCCTGGGCAAGCCGCACAAGGCGCGCATTCTGGAAGCGGCAGCTTTCGACCCCTCCGGCGCGCGTCTGCGGGCCTGACCAAACGGCATGGCCGGACTGAAACACCAAGGGCAGCGCCCGACCCTGGGTGGGTGCGAAAGCGCCCTCCCGTGGGGAGGGTCGGGCGCTGCCCGGCCTTCGTCCGGGCGGAACTTACCTGTAAGGCAGAGCTAGATCGGTTGCATCCCAGCCGTCAGCCACTCCGCAAATGCCCCCTCGCCCACCTCACCGGTGGCGAGGTCCTCCATCATGCGCACGCCCTCCACCGGGTCCGGGCGGAACTGGTATCCGTTCAGGCGCAGAAAGGTAACGGCGGTCACAAACGCCGTGCGCTTGTTGCCATCGACAAAGGCATGCGCCTTGGCAATGCCAAACGCATAAGCCGCGGCGACCTCCGCCACACCCGCATCCGAATAGGCCGCAAGGTTCATCGCCCGCGCGCAACCCATTTCCAGCAATGCCCTGTCACGCATCCCCGCCGCCCCGCCGTGGCGGGCAATCTGCCGGTCATGAATGACAGTCACCGCCGCCAGCGGCACCCATATATAAGTGCTCACGCAAGCGCCTGAAGCAGATCGCGGTTCTCATCCATCACGATCTCCGCCGCCGCCAGCGCCTCCGCCACCGAGGGGTCATGCGCCATAACCCTAAGGCTGCCATCATCGCCGCGCACCACAAACAGCGTATCGCCTTCCTTGGCGTCCAGCATTGTCAGCATCTCCGTCGTCAGCGTGATGACAGCGGAGTTTCCGACTTTCCTGATCTTGGTCTCAATCATTGGCAGGCCTCATGTATATATACCCGTATATACGCCAACAACCGCCGGCTTTCAATGCCCGTGGCAGAGAGCGGTCCGGCCTTACAGCTCCATCTCCGCCGCAGCCTTCAGCAGCCAGGTCTTGAAATGCTTGACCGAGGGCGTCGCCGCCTTGTCCTTGAAGGTGGCGAAATAGGTCCAGGGGCAGTCGAGGTCGAACGCGAACGGCTCAACCAGCCGACCGCTGGCCACCTGCTGGCGCACCAGCGATTTTGGCAGCACCACGCACCCCAGCGCGTTGACCGCAAATTCCAGCCCCATGTTGGAGGAGTTGGTCTGCAGCCCGCCCTTATGCTCAATCCCGGTCAGCCCGAAGTGCCTGGCGATCTTCTCCCAATAGACCGGGCGGCCCAGGATGTGGATCAGCTTGGCCTCCGCCAGCTGTTCCGGCCGGGTCAGCGCCGCGCCGCCGACCCGGTACTCCGGCGCGCAGACCAGCGCCAGCTTCTCGTCCCAAAGCTTCACCGCCGGTCCCATCACATCATCGACGTGGTTGATGGTGATCGAGATGTCGGAGACGTTGGTCTCCACATCCACCCAAATGGTGCTGTGAATGGTCAGATCGATGTCCGGATGCGCTTTGGTGAAATCCTCCACCACATTGATCAGCCATTTCTCCGCCAGGCTGACCGGGCAGGAAATCACCACCTCCCGCTTATGGCTTTGCGAAATCAGCAGCTGCGTTGCTGAATCAATCTCCTGCAGCGCGTGGCGGACCGAGGGCAGATAGGCCTCCCCCACATCCGTCAGCGACAGGGACCGCGGGTGGCGCACGAACAGCGGTCGCCCGATGAACTCCTCCAGGCTGCGCACATGGTTTGAGACAGCAGACTGGGTGCAGTTCAGCTCATCCGCCGCTGAGGTAAAGCTGAGATAACGCGCGGCGGCCTCGAACGAACGCAGGAAAGTCAGGTGGGGGAGATTCTTCATAAGGCGGTCCGCTGGCGGTTTCGGGGCCATGTTCACATGCATTGAAAGGCGCCGCAATTCCCAAGGGTTAGCGGCCCGGACTGGTCTGAAAACGACGTCTAGCACGCATTTCACGAAATATCCCACCCCTATGGCCCCGGTTTATTTGCGGGTCACCGGCCCCCGGACACCCTAGCCTGACGCCGAAACCGCCCCTGCAAGAGTTCCGCCATGACCGCCACCTTCGACCGCGCCGCCGACTTCACCTTCGGCTTCACCGCCGCCGCCCTGCCGGACACCACCCGCGAGGCGGCATCGCTGATGTTTCTCGACACCCTGGGCATCACCATCGGCGCCACCCCGATGGAGGCCGGCCGCATCGCCCGCGAAACCGCCGTGGCGCTTTACGGCTGCGGCGCGCAGGGATTGGCGGCGCGCGTGATGTTCGACGGCCGCAAGGTGAGCGTTGCAGGGGCCGCCTATGCCGCTGCAACCGCCACCGACAACCTGGACGGCCACGACGGCTATGCTCCGACCAAGGGCCATATCGGCGTGGTGGTGATCCCGGCCATCGCGGCGCTGGCGGAAACCGTGCCGGACTTTTCGGGCCCCGAGGCGCTGGCCATCACAACACTGGGGTATGAACTGGCAGGCCGCGCGGCCCTGTCACTGCACGCCACCGTCAGCGATTACCACACCTCCGGCGCCTGGAACGCGCTGGGGGTGGCGGCAATTGCGGCCCGGATGCGCGGCCTGTCCCGCGCCCAGCTGCGCGAGGCGCTGGGGATCGCCGAATTCCACGGCCCCCGCAGCCAGATGATGCGCGAGATCGCCAGCCCCTCGATGCTGCATGACGGCTCCGGCTGGGGCGCGATGGCCGGGATGTCGGCTGCGGTTCTGGCGGAGAAAGGCTTTACCGGCGCCCCGGCGATCACGCTTGAGGAAGACCGGGTGGCGGGACACTGGGAGGATCTCGGCAGCTTCTGGCAGATGGAACACCAATACGTGAAGCCCTACCCGATCTGCCGCTGGGCCCACGCCCCGATCGACGCTCTGCGGCAGGTGATGCTGGAGCACGGCCTGACCCATGAGCAGCTTGCCCGGATCCGCATCAACACCTTCTACGAAAGCGCCTGCCTCTACCCGGGTATCCCTGCGACCACCAGCCAGGCGCAGTATTCGCTGGGCTTTGCGGTGGCGGTGCAGGCGGCCTATGGCCGGATCGGGGTGGAGCATATCTCGGGCGAGGGCCTGGCGGACCCGCTTGTGGCCTCGATCCACGAGCGGATCTCGGTCGCGGAGGCCGCGCGCCATTCGGTCCGCTTCCCCGCCTGCAGGGTGGCCGATGTTGTGGTCACCCTGACCGACGGGCGGGTGATCGAGTCCGGCGATGTCCACGCCCGCGGCGGCCCCGAGGCGCCGTTTTCTCAGGAAGACGTGGTGCGCAAATTCATGGAATTCGCCGCCCCCGTGCTGGGCGAGGCCCGCGCCGGCGCAATCCGCGATGCGGTGCTGGGGTTCACCCGCGCAGACAGCAAATTCTCCGATCTGGGCCGTCTGATCTATGACGCGCCCGCACCCTGAACAGAAAGACAGATGACATGGCACGCGAAAGGCGCAGCGGCGGACGCCGCGGCAAATCCTCCCGCTCCGGCGGCAGTATCGAGCAACTGCCCTGGAGCCAGGTGAAGAACACCTGCCCTCCGTTTGAGCTCTTGAACCCGGAGCAGATGGACCAGCTGCACGCCACCTCGATGCGGATCCTGTCGGAAGCGGGCATCCGGGTGATGGGCGAAAACGTGATGGAGATTTTCGAAGCTGCGGGCGCCATCGTCGACCGTGATAACAAGACCATCCGCATCGACGAAAGCATCGTTGCCGCGGCGCTGGAAACGGTGCCGCGCACGTTCACCCTGACCGCCCGCAACCGCGCAAAGCGGATCACCCTGGGCGGCGACAACGTGACCTTCGGACTGGTGGCCGGGCCGCCCAATGTCCATGACTGCGTCAACGGGCGGCGGCAGGGCAACCTCACCGACTACCAGAACTTCATCAAGCTGGCGCATCATTTCAACGCCATCCACCTGATCGGCAACCAGGTCACCGCGCCGCTGGAACTGCCTGCCAACAACCGCCATCTGGACACCTATCTGGCCAACCTGACCTATTCGGATCTGTCCTTCCACTGCTCTGCCATCGGCCGCGGCCGGGCGCTGGACGGAATAAACATGATGGCCATTTCCCGCGGCCAGGCGCCGGAGCAGCTGAAGGGCGACCCCGGCGTGATCACCATCATCTCAGTGAACTCGCCGCGGCTGTTTGACGATGCGATGGGCGACGGGCTGATCGCCATGGCCGAATACGGCCAGCCGGTGACGGTGACACCCTTCACCCTGATGGGCGCAATGACCCCGGTCACCCTGCCGGCGGCACTGGCCCAGCAGAACGCCGAAGCGCTGTTCGGGGTGGTGCTGACCCAGCTTGTGACCCCTGGCACGCCGGTGATGTATGGCTCCTTCACCTCGAACGTGGATATGCGCAGCGGTGCGCCCGCATTCGGCACGCCGGAAAATGCCAAGGCCAATATCGCCGGCGGCCAGCTGGCGCGGCGCTATGGCATCCCCTACCGGACCTCCAACGCCAATGCCTCCAATGCAGTGGACCTGCAGGCGGCTTATGAAACCATGATGGCGACCTGGGGCGCGGTGCTGGGCGGCGCCAATACCGTCTATCACGCGGCCGGATGGCTGGAGGGCGGCCTGACGGCGTCTTATGAGAAGTTCATCCTGGATGTGGAGATCATCCAGAACATGATCGAATTCCTGAAGCCGATGAAATTCGATGCGGACGAGCTGGGCTTTGACGCCATCCAGTCGGTGCCCAGCGGCGGCCATTTCTTTGGCGCCGAACACACGATGGCGCGCTATGAGAGCGCGTTTTACCGGCCGATGCTGTCGGACTGGCAGAACTATGAGAACTGGGAAGCCGCAGGCGCAAAGGACGCGCTGCAGCGTGCCACCGGGCTCTGGCAGCAGGCGCTGCGCGATTACGAGGAACCGGCGATGGACCCCGCCATCCGCGAGGAGCTGGACGCCTACGCGGCGCGGCGGCGGGAGGAAATCGGCGCCGGCGAGCCTTAAGAGCGAAAGTGCGAGGGGCCAGCCCCTCGCGCTCCCCGGAGTATTTCCGGAAAGATGAGCCCCGGCGCGCCTCAGCCGAAGTGCAGGGTTTTGACTTCCTGGTAGTCCTCCAGCCCCAGCATGCCGCCTTCGCGGCCATTGCCGGACTGCTTGTAGCCGCCGAAGGGAGAGCCGTAGTTGAAGCCGCCGCCGTTGATGTGCACTGCGCCAGCACGCAACCGGGCGGCCACCCGCTCAGCCCGCTCCGGATCGCCGGTCTGCAGATAGGCCGCCAGACCGTAAGGCGTGTCATTAGCGATGCGGATGGCGTCTTCCTCGTCCTCAAACGGGATAATCACCAGCACCGGGCCAAAGATCTCTTGCCTTGCGATGGCCATATCGTTGGTCACATCGGCAAAGACAGTGGGGCGCACATACCAGCCCTTGTCCAGACCCTCGGGCCTGCCAGGGCCGCCCGCCAGCAGGGTGGCGCCTTCGTCTATGCCGGTCTGGATCATGCTCTGCACCCGGTCGAACTGGATCCGATCGAACATCGGGCCGATGTGATCGCCCTCCTCCTCCGGGTCGCCCACCGCCTGGCCCTCTGCCGCCGCCCTGGCGATCTCCAGCACCTGGTCATAGCAGCTTTGCTCCACCAGCATCCGGGTCGGCGCGTCGCAGCTCTGGCCAGTATTGTACATGCACTCCAGCACCGAGGCGGTGACCTTCTCCTCCAGGTCGGCATCGGCAAACACCAGGTTCGGGGACTTGCCGCCCAGCTCCAGCGTTACCCTCTTGACGGTGTCGGCGGCGTCCTTAGAGACTGCGATGCCCGCCCGGGTCGAGCCGGTGAAGGACATCATGTCCACGTCAGGATGCCGCGACAGGCCGGCGCCGACGGTTGGCCCGTCGCCGTGGATCAGGTTGAACACGCCCGCCGGATAGCCCGCATCATGGATCATCTGGGCATAGACGGCGGCCGACATCGGCGTGTGCTCCGACGGTTTCAGCACGCAGGTGCAGCCGGTGGCCAGCGCCGGCAGCACCTTGAGCGCGATCTGGTTCACCGGCCAGTTCCACGGCGTGATCAGGCCGCAGACGCCGATCGGCTCGCGCACCAGGGTGTCGCCGTTCGGCAGCGTCTCGCGCAGCTCCTGGGCTTTCAGCGCCTCCAGGATGGCTTCCAGATGGCCGATCCCCGAATCGGCCTGCGCGTCGCGCGCCATGGAAATCGGCGCGCCCATCTCGGCGCGCATCGCCTGCGCCAGCACTTCGCGCCGCTCTATGCTGATCTCCAGCAGCCGCTCCAGCAGCGCAATCCGCTCCTCCCGCGTGGTCCGGGAGTAACTGCCGAAGGCGCCCTTGGCCGCGGCCACCGCAGCATCCACATCCATATCTCCGCCGAGGATGATCGTGCCGATCTGCTCCTCTGTTGCCGGGTTCAGAACCGGGAATTCCCGGGTCGCATGCGGCGTCACCCAGTCGCCGCCGATATAGAATTTTTGCAGGTCCATCAGGTTGTTCTCACTTTCACGTCGCGGTTGCGGTTCAGCTGTCCGGAAGGGCCGCTGGCGGGGCGCTTTGGCTGGAGGCCGGCCCGCGCCCTGGCAAACAGTGGACGGGCCCTCTGCCTGCGTCAAGCACAGGTGCAAGCTGGCTGGCCGTCTCCTTATGTCCAGCAGAGCGTTGCTCACAGGGCTGGCAGAATGACCCGCCCTTGCCCTGCCGGAGGGGTCAAAACCGGCAGAATGGCCCGGTTTTCCGCAGCTGCCGCCCTGTGGGCCGCGCGCATCAGTACCCTGCAATCTCCCCATTTGCGGCACGAAGGTGTTCCCTGCGCAAGCAGGGGCTGACTAAGATTCCGGTAATGCCCGCATCAGACAGGGCGCCCAGAGGCAAGCCATGAGCAGATCCAATTGGACAGCCCGTTCCGTGCTGCTGGCCGGAACTCTCCTGTGCAGCTGCACCGTCGCGGGCCGGGATTACCAGCGTCCCGCCTTCGCGGTGCCGGCCAGCTACTACCAGACCCGCACCTATGCCACCGCGCAGGGCGCGGCAGAGACATGGTGGCAGGGACTGAACGATGCCACCCTGGACCGGCTGGTGGCGGCAGGGCTGGCGCAGAACCTGAACATAAAGTCTGCCCGCCAGCGCCTGAAGGCCGCCGAGGCCGTGCGCCGCGCCAGCGGCCGCCCGGAACAGGTGCGCGGCGATCTGGAAGGCAGCTCGATCTTCTCGCGCCGGGAATCGCAGGACGGCTCAACCAGCCTCGATTCCGCCGAGATCGGCGCCACGTATGTGTTCGACCTGTTCGGCGGCTTCCAGCGCCGCTCAGAACGGGCCGTTGCTGAACGCGACGCGCAATTCTACCAGATGGCCACCACCCGGCTGGCGATCGTCGACGCGATTACCCGCACCTATATCGAGGCGCGGTTCTTTCAGCGCGGCGCAGCGGTCACCCGCAAGACGATCCAGCTGCGCCAGCAGATCCTGGCCACGGTGGAGGAGCTGAAGGCCGCCCGCGCGGTCCTGGCGCTGGATCTGGAGCGCACCAAACTGCAGGTCGCCAGCGCCAAGGCGGATCTGCCGGGCTTCATCTCCGGCTATGAGGCCGCGGTCTTTGCCCTCGCGACACTGCTGGACCGCGACGCATCCGAGGTCTTTGCGATGATGCAGCGCGGTTCCGGCCAGCCCTATCCATCGACCCAGCCCGAACTGGGGGTGCCTGCCAGCCTGCTGCGCAACCGCCCCGATGTGCTGCTGGCCGAGGCCCAGCTGCGCAGCGCCACCGCCGATATCGGTGTCACCGACGCTGAGCTGTATCCGTCGCTGGAGGTGACCGGCTCCATCGAGGCGTTCCGCGGCTTGCCAGATCTTTACCAGATCGGCCCGTCGCTGCGGTTGCCGCTGTTCAACCGCCCGGTTCTGCGCGCCTTTCACGAACGCGCCATCGCCGAGGCCAAGGCCACCGAATACGATTACCGCGCGGCAGTGCGCGGCGCAGTAGAAGAGGTGCAGGCGCAGCAAAGCGCGCTGAAGTCTGCCCGCCAGCGCACAGCTGCACAGGCGCGGGCAGTCAATCTTGGCACCAAGGTTGCCGATCTTGCACGCGAGACCTTCCGGGCCAATGAAATCACCCTGTTCGATCTCTTGAACACCGAAGAGGCGCTGCGCGACAATGAGCTGAACCTGATCGCAGCCCGGCGCGACCTGGCGCTGGCCTGGTCCCGCCTGCAGATCGCATTGGGCAAGGGCTGGGCGCCGGATCAAAGCCCGGCCAGCGCAGCGGCGGCCTTGGCGGCGGCAGGGTCAAACCCTGAGACTGAGTAAGATAAAACCGTTCTCCGCGCGCCGCAGACCCGCACACCCATTTCGCAGCGCGGAAGTCGTCCGCGCCGTGCCGCAGCGCGGGCCTCAGGCTTGTTCCTGCTGCATCTGCTCGACCATCTGCCGGGCGCGCTTGCACTGCAGCTTGTCGCGCAGCGGGCTGTCGGGGTCGATGTCCTTGGAGCAGACGACGCATTTGTCGGCCCCGGAAATCGCGTTCAAGCCCCCGCAGCTGCCCTTGATCTTCTTGCCCATCAGCATCACCCCCAGCGACATGCCCAGGGTCACGATCAGCAGAAGGATAAAGGCCAAAAGAAAGGTGCTCATAGGGGTCCCTCGCAGTATTGCTCAGTACGCGGCTCAGTTTCCGGTCAGCGCTTCGAAGGCGCTGCTGGCAGACGTCATATAGGCATCTTCGCCGGCTTGCACGTCCCGATCTATGAAAAACACGGCAAGTTTATGCTGCTCGGCAAGCTTCAGCCCCTCCGCGCTGCCCAGAACTAGCATCGCGGTCGCCCAGGCATCCGCCAGCATCGCGTTCTCCGCAATCACCGTGACCGAGGCGGTACGGTGCGTCACCGGCCGCCCCGCCACGGGGTCAAGGATGTGGGAATACCGCTGGCCCTCATGCTCGAAATAGTTCCGGTAATCGCCGGAGGTCGCCAGCCCAAGGTCGCTCACGGGCACGATCAGCTGCACTGTCTGCGCCGCCGCATCCGGTTTCTCGATGCCGATGCGCCAGGCCTCGCCCTTGGCGTTTTGCCCCTTGGTCACCAGATCGCCGCCGATCTCCACCATATAGTTCTCAACCCCAAAGCCCTGCAGCGTCTTCGCCACCGCATCGACGCCATAGCCCTTGGCGATGGCGGACAGGTTGATGCCGGTCTCCGGCGCGGATTTCTTCAGGGTGCCAGCCTCTTGATCCAGCGTCAGTAGCCGCGCCTGCCCGACTCCCTCCAGCGCTTCAGCAATAGCCGCATCCGACGGCACCGGGTCCTCCGGCTTGCGCGGGCCGAACCCCCACAGCTCGATCAGCGGGCCCAGGGTCACGTCGAACTTGCCGCCGGTCTTCTCATGCACGTCGTTGGCCGCGGCCAGCACGTGCGCAAACTCCGGCGACACCCGCACCGGCGCGGTGCTGCGCGCGGCGGAAAAGGTGGAGACCTCCGAGGCTGGATCCCAGTTCGACATCTTGGCATTAACCGCCGCCAGGGTGGCGTCCACCTCCGCCGCCAGCGCCTCCTGGTCCAGATCCACGCCGATGGCGATCACGCTGTAGGTGGTGCCCATTGTCTGGCCCGACAAGCGGACCTCCTCAGGCTCGCTGCCGAACCAGCAGCCGGTCACCAGCAGCACCGCGGGCAGGATCAGGGCAAGCAGAAACCGTCTGGGCATCGGTCAACCTCCGGGCAAAAAACTGGCGCTGCTATGCCCCTGCCCCGCGCCAGAGTCAAATGCAGCCTCAGAACTTCAGCGGCACAAAGGCCAGCGCCAAGAGGCCAATCGCAGCCGGCACGCCGTAAAGCCACGCCCTCAGCCGCGCGTCCGGTGCCTCAGACTTCCAGTTCTGCCGGTACAGATGGCCGCAGACCACCACCAGGAACACAGTCAGCGCGCCGGTCACGGGGGTCAGGTAGAGGGAATCGAACATATTGTTTTCCGGCCTTTGTTAGCGCTCGCGTCATTTCGCCCCTTTCCGGATCGCAATCCGCCGTTAAGATGGGGGGTATGACCTGATGCAGGATAGGAGGAGACCCGCGCATGGCACCGTTCTCATACCAGCCTCCGACCCGGGGCGACAAGGCCGGCCAGGAAAGCCACAGCCAGTCGCCCGAGTCGAATTTGTCGCACGGCCAGTCGACCGTTGCGAAACTACTGGAGGCCAAGGGCGACGCGGTTTTTGCAATCCGCCCGAATGACACCGTCGGCCATGCGGTGGAGGCCCTGCGCGACAAGCGCATCGGCGCGCTGGTGGTGACCGATCAGAACGGTGCGCTGCAGGGCATCCTGTCGGAGCGCGACATCGTGCGGCGGCTGGCGGAAACGCCGGGCCACACCCTGCCGCAGCTGGTCGAGGACATCATGACCCGCGA
Source organism: Leisingera sp. G5_S3_59_S7 (assembly GCF_054968485.1). Classification (NCBI taxonomy): domain Bacteria; kingdom Pseudomonadati; phylum Pseudomonadota; class Alphaproteobacteria; order Rhodobacterales; family Roseobacteraceae; genus Leisingera; species Leisingera sp. G5_S3_59_S7. Next base: position 73,642 of record NZ_JBQKUH010000007.1, on the reverse strand, counting down.
CGTCAAGACCTGCGCTCCGGACGACCTGCTGATCGACGTTGCCAAGGTAATGAACGAGGGCCGCTTCCGCCACCTGCCGGTGGTTAAGGACGACCGCCTTTGCGGTATGATCACCGTGGGCGACGTGGTGAACTTCCGCCTGCAGGAGCTGGAATACGAAGCCCTGCGCATGAAGCAGATGATTGTCGGCTGAGCTGAACGCATCAGCGGGTGCCACCGGTATCTGAACCGGCCCGGGAAGCTGACCAAAGCCCGGGCCTGCGCCGCATCGTGCGGGAGGGCCCGGGCGATGCCTGAAAACCGCCGTTCCGCCGTGCGATGGCCGGGCGGCGGATGATGGACATGATAATCCATACTTTACGCGACAGCACGCCCTGGCGCAGCCTGCAAAAGCGGGTATTTGTCTAATTTTCCATGCTTTAAAAGAACATCCCCCCGGATGCGTGGCCCTTATCATCACATCCATCACCCGCGTTCATCAGGACGCGCCGTGCGGTCCAAAGGCGGCCGGGATCACGCCAAAGGCTCCGCTCCAAGCGGGTTGGCTGCCAAGACCCGCGCGGTTGCGGTTGAGCCGGGCCTCCCGGTCCGGTAGCCGCTCAGCCCCGGCCAATCCATCAGCAAGGCCGCCGCGCCCGGCGTGACCGGCAGCCGCCCAGGCTTTCGAATCCGCCGCCCGGCCCCCTGTTTCCGCCGCCCTTGTCCGGGCTTTCTGTTTCTGGCGACTCACGTGCATGTGCTAAAGTGACGTATGGTAAAGGTAGAATATTTCGCCGGAGGTGAACTGCGCGCAGGGCAACGTTTGAGATCCGCCATGGTTGTCCCCGTCGATCCCGAACGCGGCGCAGTGTCGTTGCCAGGCTGGCGTACCGTGCCCCTGAGCAGCAAACGCTTCCAATTGGTCGTCAACGGCGAATTGATCGACGAACGCGCCACAGAGCTGCGGCGGATTGAGGACCTGATCCCCATCCTGCGCGAAGCCGAGGCCAAACTCGAAACAGAGGACGAAAACCGTGCTGAGCGCTCGCTCCGGGCCGCGTTTGGCGGGCGCGCGTTCTCAGCGGTGCTGGACGAGACTGGGGCGCTCTTGCTGCCCACCGGCGAGGTCGCGGTGGGGTTCGAGACGGACATCACCGAGGACGCCGCCCTGGCCACCCTGGCCCGCTACGGCGCCAGGATCCTGCGGCGGCTGCCGCTTTCGGCCCCCGCATGGCTTGTCACAATACCCGAAGAGGACGGAGTTGCGCTTGCTCTGGCTCTGGCCGGCGAACCCGGCGTGCGCTTTGCGTCGCCCAATTTCATAGAGGAGGTCCCCGAGCGCCGCGCCGAGGCACCGCCGAATGCCCTTTTCGCAGAACAATGGCACCTCGAAAATACCGGCCAGGGAGGCGGTTTGCCGGGCGCGGATGTCAACGCGCGCGCCGCTTGGCGTATCACCCGCGGCGCGCCCGAAATCGTTGTCTGCATCATAGACAGCGGCGTTGAGCTTGCTCATCCGTCGTTTTCCGCGCCGGGCAAGATCGTGGCGCCCTTTGACGCCGCCGATGGCGACACTGATCCAGCCCCCATGGCATCGTCCCATGGCACCTCTTGCGCGGGCGTGGCAGTGGCCGGATGGGGCACGGGCGATGTGGTGGGCATTGCGCCCAATTGCCGGCTGATGCCCATTCGCCGGGCCGGTATCAGCGAGCATGTCAGGATGGCGGAGGCGTTTTCCTGGGCCTGGCAGCAGGGGGCCGATGTGATTTCCTGCAGTTTCGGCTATGACGGGCGGCCCTGGATCCTGCCCGACGTGGTGCGCGCGGCGATGGAAGAAGCCATCGCGCTCGGCCGGCAGGGGCGCGGCGCGGTGATAGTGTGGGCGGCAGGCAACGGCAATGAGGCGGTCTCAGACGATGAATGGGCGAGCCACCCCGAGACGCTGGCCGTCGCCGCCTCGACCGATATCGACAAACGCGCCGGCTACAGCGATTTCGGCCCCGAGATCGACGTCTGCGCCCCGAGCAGCGGCGGTTTCCGGTCGATCACCACGTCGTCCAACGGGGGCTATACCAGCTTTTTCGGCGGAACGTCATCGGCCGCGCCGCTGGTGGCGGGTGTCGCCGCGCTTATGCTGTCGGTCTGCCCTTCACTGACCGGCGCCGAAGTCCGCGCCATCCTGCGGTCAACTGCTGTCCAGATAGATGCGGAAGAAGGCGAATACGACAATACCGGCCACAGCCGGTTCTACGGATACGGCAGGGTCGATGCGGCCCGGGCGCTGGAGGGTATTTCGCCTCTTATCGAAGCGCTACGCGGCAGCCCCGCCCTTGCCGACATCGGCCTGATTGATGATTTCACCGCCGCCTACCTTGCGCCCAGTGCCGCGGGTCAGGCCATCCTCGCATATTTGAACACCCGGCGTTTCATTATCCTTTCGCTGCTCAAGAGCGACATCGCGTTCCGGCAAAGGGCGCAGACCGTTCTCGAAACCATCATTCAATTCATGAAAGGAGGAGAACATCCAGACGACATCACAGACGCCGCAGTGCTTGCTCTGACAGGTGCAGCGCAAGACCTCATCGGCGCGTCCATACCTAGTTGAAGTTTAAAACTCCAAGCAAAGGGAGGTCTATTCATGTCGAAAACATATTCTGATCCGCGCGGAAAGCGCAGCACAAGAACCAAACCTTCCCCGGATGAGCGGTCGCAAACGGGCGAACGCTCGGTCGAGGATGTATTGTCGGAATTGGTTGCCATGCTGGAAAACTCCGGCGCCGTTTCGGGGGCGGGCACGGGCAGCAGCAGCACACGCGGCACGCCTGAGACCGGCAATGGCACAGCTCCGGCCGCGGCCGCATCGGGAAACCGGTCCAGCCGAACGATGGGCGATACCAAAGCGCCGCCGCTCGATGCGCTGTCCATGGCCGGTCTTGACCGCGGGTGCATTCTGCTGCCCGATTGGCTGAAAAACCTTCGAAAAATGCCCTATGCACAAGGGCAGATCGACAAGGCGATCGCAGGAGCAGGCGAGCCCGGAAGCTCGCCCAACGCTGACGAGCGCGCCGTCTGGTTTCTGGCGCCCTGGGTGGTTGCCGGCGGCGTCTGGCTGGCCGGAGAGCTGATCGAAGACGATGAGGATGACAATCGCGCCTTCCTTCCGCCCTTTCCCATCATCCTGCCGATCATCATCCAGAATGCCATTATCGAAAAGCTGATCGAAAAATTCTCTTCCGATGACGGCGAACGCTTTGTCCCTGCGTTCATTGCCGTCACCGGGCTGTTCGCGGCGGGCCTCGCCACGGGCAGCACCGGCAAGAAGCTGTGGAAGAAATACGTCGATTAACTCAATCCGATCCGGAGAAAAGCAATGCCTGCGAAACTCGACCCGACCAAAACCATCTTTGTCCCTCCGCCAACCTTTCCGCCCTTTCCCGATCCCTTCGACCCCTGGCCCGGCGGCCCGTTCGGTCCGCCGCCGATCACGACCGCGCCGCGCACGACCCACGGCAGGGGCGAGCGCGCCGCCAGCGATCCTGCTGCGCTCGACGCGCTTATAGCCCGGCTTGTCGAACTGCTGTCCGATGCGCTTGAGCGGCAGGATTACGATGCCGTCATCAAGGCCTATGGCCCGGTGATCCAGAAGCAGCTTGAAAGCGACCCAGACGCCATGGCCGCTTTTCGCGCGCTTTTTGAGCGCTACGGGATCGACCTTGATCAGTTCACCTTGCCCGCCACCGATGAGCGTGAGCCTGTGACAATCGGTATTTCCGTGACGGTGGCTCTGATCGCCTTTGGCAGCGGTGCGGTCATCGGCTGGCTGGCCGAAGACTAAGCAATGTCCGGACTGGGCCGCCCGGCCTCCTGGCCCAGCCCGTCAGCGCGCCTGTCATCGCGGACGAACAAACCATGGATCGCTGAGAAGGCCGGATTCTTCAGCCCAGCCTGAGCGGCTGCTCGGTGTTGGAGTGTGCCCTCATTGCTGCCCCATCCCCCTGCCCGGCCACCCCGGCGCGCCGCCTCAGGTTCTAAGGGCCCGCAGTGGCGGGCGGTGTCAGCGCCCGGCAGCCCCGATCCTGTGCCAAAGCTCATCCGCCACGGCGCCGGGCGGCTGATCTCTGCGTCTCATCTTGAAAATCATCGTGCGCCGCACCGGAAACCTTTCCACGCTGAGGGGCAGCAAGGCCCCGGTTCGCCGCTCGTCCTGGGTCATGTGGTCAGGCAGACCACCCCAGCCGAGACCGGCGAGGATCACCTTTTTCTTGGCGGTGAGATCGGAGACCGTCCATTTCAACCCGCCGGGCAGCAAATCGCGGCTTTGTTCGTGCGCCGCGCCGCCCGTGCCGGCGGCGACCACCTGCACATGGCCTTGCATCTCGGAAACCGAGAGCGCACGGGAGCCGGCGGCCAGGTTCAAGGCAGGGCTGGCCACCGGCCGGATTATCACCTCTGCAACCGGCTCCGCCTCCACGTCATCCAGGGGTACCCCGTCCAGGGACGCAAGCGCGATATCCGCCTTGCCTTCCATCAGCCGGGCAATCGGGCCGCCCATCATCTCCATCCGCAGCCGGAGATGGGTAGCCGGGTGGCGCTGCCCGGTGTCCGCCAGCACCGGCAGCAAAGGATCCAGATCCATGGTTGCGCTGACAGCTACTGTCAGCTCCGGCTCTTCGCGGGCACGCAGCCGGGCTGCGGTGCTGCGCAGCCCTTGCATCTGCCGCAGCACCCGCGACGCCTCGCGGTAGAAAATCTCACCCGCCGGTGTAAGCACGGGCCGGTAGGCCGCACGGCTGAACAGCTCCAATTCCAGTTCCTCTTCCAGCTGGCGGATTGTGTGGCTGATGGCGGACTGCGATTTGTGCAGCCGCTCGGCCGCGCCGCGGAACGTGCCGGTTGAGACAATGGCCTCCAGGGCAATGAGCTGGTCGTGTTTCATCGGCCTGCAACTTGTTCAGTTTTTCTAATCATATTGGTGAAAACACAATATTATCAATCTATCATTTCGGCGGGTAGTCAGGACGTATCAATCAACACAGGAGATTGTTATGAAACTGTACTACAAACCCGGCGCCTGCCCGTTGGCCAGCCACATCGCCCTGCAGGAAACCGGCCGCCCGTTTGAAATCGAGGCCGTCGATACCGCGGCGGGCCGCACCGAAAGCGGCGCAGATTACCGCGCGATCAACCCCAAAGGCTATGTGCCGGCCCTGCATCTGGACGACGGCAGCGTCCTGACCGAAGGAGCGGCGGTTCTGCAGTATATCGCCGACAGCAGCCCGGATGCAGGCCTGGCGCCCGCCGCCGGAACAATGGACCGGGCCCGGATGCAGGAACAGCTCAACTGGATCGGAACCGAATTGCACAAGGCATTCGGCCCGCTGTTCCGCGAGGGCACATCCGAGGCCGGTAGAGATGCGGCGCGCACCGCTGTTGCAGGCAAGTTCGATATCATCGAGGCGCAGCTGGAGGATGGCCGCGTGTGGCTGGTTGCGGACCGCTTCTCCGTCGCTGATGCCTATCTGTTCGTGGTCTCGAACTGGGCCAATTTCACCGGCATCGACCTGGCCCGCTGGCCCCGGCTGGCTGCATTTGTAAGCCGCTGCGCTGCCCGCCCGTCGGCGCAGGCGGCGATGCGCGCCGAGGGGCTGATCCAATGACGCCCGCAGACCACAAAAAGGTCGGCGGCCTGATGGAGGCCTATTTCGAAGGCCTGCATCAGGCCGACAGCACCATGCTGCGCCAGGTGTTTCACCCGCAGCTGGCCTATGTCTGCGCCACCGAAGGCGATGAGCTGTATCTGGATCTTGAAACCTACATGGGCCGCGTGGACGGGCGCGAGCCGCCGGCCAGGCGCGGCGAGCCGCGCCAGGAGGAGATCCTGGAGATTGCCTTTGCCGGCAGCAGGCTGGCCCGTGTCAGCGCCCGCATGACCATGATGGGGCGGGAGTATCACGATCTGCTGACCCTTGTCCGCGACGGCGCCGAATGGCGCATCGTTGCAAAAGTGTTCTCATATGCCCCGCGGAAGGACTGACCGATGCCCTATGTGAATATTAAGGTGACGCGCGAAGGCGGCCCCGAGGGCACCGGCCCGAGTGCAGACCAGAAGGCGCAGCTGATTGCTGGTGTCACCGGCCTGTTGCACGATGTTCTGGGCAAAAACCCTGCGACGACCTTTGTGGTGATCGACGAGGTCCCGCTGGAGGATTGGGGCATCGGCGGCCTGCCGGTGCAGGAGCACCGGGCCCAGGCGCAATGAAGACCCGGCTGACAGAGGCGCTGGGGATCGCCTGTCCGGTGATCCAGGCGCCGATGGCCTTTGCTGCGGGCGGCGCGCTGGCCAGCGCCGTCACGGATGCCGGCGGGCTGGGCATGATCGGGGGCGCCTACGGCGATGCCGCGTGGATCAATCAGCAGTTCGATATCGCCGCCGGCACGCGCGCGGGCTGCGGACTGATCACCTGGAAGCTTGCGCAACAGCCGCATCTGCTGGATCAGGTGCTGGCGCGCGATCCGGCGGCGCTGTTTTTGTCCTTCGGCAATCCGGCACCCTTTGCACCGGCGGTCCGGGACGCCGGCGTGCCGTTGATCTGCCAGGTCCAGACCCTGCGCGATGCGCGGCAGGCACTGGACTGCGGCGCGGACATCGTTGTCGCCCAGGGGGCGGATGCCGGCGGCCATGGCGAGGCCCGCGGCACCTTTGCCCTGGTGCCCGAAATCGCTGACGAGATCGCGCACCGGAACAGCAAGGCGCTGCTGTGCGCGGCCGGGGGCATCACCGACGGGCGCGGTCTGGCTGCGGCCCTGATGCTGGGGGCGGACGGTGCGGTGATCGGCACCCGGTTCTGGGCCTCGCGCGAGGCGCTGGTGCACCCGCGCATTCTGGCGCGCGCGCTGTCGGCAACGGGGGACGACACCATCCGCACGCGGGTGGTGGACGTGGTCCGCGGTATTGACTGGCCCGGCCGCTACAACGGCCGGGTGCTGCGCAACCCGTTTATCCGGAAATGGCACGGCTCCGAAGACGCCTTGAGGCTGGGAACGGGCGCCGAAGCGGCACAATGGGCGGCGGCTCAGGATGCCGGGGATCCGGATGTCGCGACCGCCTTTGCCGGCGAAGGTATCGGGCTGATCCGCTCTGCGCCGCCTGCCGGCGAAATCCTGGTCAGCCTCGCTGCAGATGCACAGCGGTGCCTGGCGGCAGCGGCGTCCGTTGCCGGCGGCTGAATGACCCGCTGTGCCCCGCGGCACGGATCTGAACGGGCTTGGCTGCCTGATATGCCAAGTGGTCCAGGCCGCAGCACAGGCGGTGCACGCACGGTGCACAGGGGGTGTACGCAAGGCACCCCCTTCCCTGCTTTCGCCTGAAGACGTGAAAAAGCCCCGGATGTTTCCATCCGGGGCTTTTGGTTTTCCTCTGTGCACTCCGGCTCAGCCGCCGAAGTCGTCGAGCATGATGTCCTCGCGGTCGACGCCCAGGTCCAGCAGCATGTTGATCACCGACTGGTTCATGATTGGCGGGCCGCACATGTAGAATTCGCAGTCTTCCGGCGCCGGGTGATCCTTGAGGTATTCCTCATAGAGAACGTTGTGGATGAAGCCGGTGTAGCCTTTCCAGTCATCCTCCGGCTGCGCATCGGACAGCGCCACGTGCCATTCGAAGTTGTCGAACTCCTCAGCCAGCTGGTCGAAGTCCTCGACAAAGAACATCTCCTTCTTCGAGCGCGCGCCGTACCAGAAGCTGATCTTGCGGTCCCGGTTCTCCAGGCGCTTCAGCTGGTCAAAGATGTGGCTGCGCATCGGCGCCATGCCGGCACCGCCGCCGATGAAGACCATTTCCTTCTGGGTGTCGCGGGCAAAGAACTCGCCGAACGGACCGGAAATGGTGACTTCATCGCCCGGCTTCAGGTTGAAGATGTAGGACGACATCTTGCCCGCCGGAATGTCGGTGGAGCCCGGCGGCGGCGACGCCACACGGACGTTCAGCATGATGATGCCCTTTTCGTCCGGGTAGTTCGCCATCGAATAGGCGCGTTCGATCGGCTCGTCCACGACGGATTTATACTGCCACAGATTGAAGCGGTCCCAATCCTCGCGGTACTCCTCCTGAATGTCGAAGTCGGTATAGGCCAGCTGGTGCTCCGGCGCCTCGATCTGGATATAGCCGCCGGCGCGGAAGTTCACATCCTCGCCTTCGGGCAGTTCCAGAACCAGCGCCTTGATGAAGGTCGCCACGTTGTCGTTCGACCGCACCTTGCAGCGCCATTTCTTGACGCCGAAGACCTCTTCGGGAACTTCGACTTCCATGTCCTGCTTGACCGCAACCTGACAGGACAGGCGGTCGCCGCAGGCGGCCTCGCGCTTGGTGATGTGGCTTTCCTCGGTCGGCAGGATCGAGCCGCCGCCGGAATGCACCCGCACCCGGCACTGGGCACAGGTGCCGCCGCCGCCGCAGGCGGAGGGGACGAACAGCTTCTCTGCCGCCAGCGTTTGCAGCAGCTTGCCGCCCGCAGGCACCGAGATGGTTTTTTCACCGTTGATGGTGATGTTGACATTGCCGGTCGCGACCAGGCGGGAGCGGGCGGCCAGGATGATGGCCACCAGCGCCAGCACGATCACCGTGAACAGGACAACGCCGAGCGTGAAAGTTTCCATGTTTCCGCGCTCTCCCTTACAGTTTGACGCCGCTGAAGGACATGAAGGCCATCGCCATCAGACCCGCGGTGATAAAGGTGATGCCCAGGCCCTGCAGGCCATCCGGCACGTCGGAGTACTTCAGCTTCTCGCGCACGCCCGCCATCGCGGTGATCGCCAGCGCCCAGCCGAAGCCGGAGGAGAGGCCGTAGGTTGCCGCTTCGGCAAAGTTGTAGTCGCGCTCCACCATGAACAGCGAACCGCCCAGGATCGCGCAGTTCACCGTGATCAGCGGCAGGAAGACCCCCAGCGCGTTGTAAAGCGGCGGGAAATACTTATCGAGGATCATCTCCAGGATCTGCACCATCGCTGCAATCACCCCGATATAGGAGATCAGGCCGAGGAAGGTCAGATCCACATCCGGGAAGCCCGCCCAGGCCAGCGCGCCGGGTTTCAGCAGGTAAGTCAGCAGCAGGTTGTTGGTGGGCACAGTAATGGCCTGCACCAGCATCACCGAAATCCCCAGCCCCAGCGCGGTGGAGATCTTCTTGGACACCGCGATGAAGGTGCACATGCCCAGGAAGAAGGAAAGCGCGAGGTTCTCGACAAAGATGGCCTTAACGGCGAGTGAAATCAGCCCTTCCATCAGTGCGCCTCCACGGATTGGATTTTATATTCACGCTCTTCCACCTGGTTCGGCTTCCAGGTGCGGAAACCCCAGATCAGCAGGCCGATCACAAAGAACGCCGAGGGCGGCAGCAGCAGCATGCCGTTCGGCACATACCAGCCGCCGTTGTTCACGGTTTCCAGAATGGTGATGCCGAACAGGGAGCCGGAGCCGAACAACTCGCGGACCACACCGACCAGCATCAGGATCAGGCCATAGCCCAGACCATTGCCCAGACCGTCGATGAAGGACGCCACCGGCGGGTTGCTCATGGCGAACGCCTCGGCGCGGCCCATCACGATGCAGTTGGTGATGATCAGGCCGACAAAGACCGACAAGGTCTTGGAGATCTCAAAGGCGTAGGCCTTGAGCACCTGGTCCACCAGGATCACCAGCGAGGCGATGATCACCATCTGCACGATGATCCGGATCGAGCTGGGGATCTGATTGCGCAGGATCGAGATGAACATCGACGAGAACGCGGTCACAAAAGTCACCGCCAGGGTCATCACAAAGGCCACCTGCAGCGACGAGGTCACCGCCAGCGCCGAGCAGATGCCCAGCACCTGCAGGGTGATCGGGTTGTTGTCGACCAACGGGTCGATCAGCATGTCTTTCTTGCTCTGGGACATCAGAACTCTCCCGCTTGCAGTGACTTGAGGAACGGCCCGTAGCCTTCTTCGCCCATCCAGAACCGCACCAGGTTATCGACCCCGACAGAGGTCAGCGTCGCACCGGCGAGGGCGTCGATGTGGTGTTCGGGGCCGGCGGCAGGCACGGTCTTGGACACGGTGATCTCCAGATCGCCGTCTTCATCCCGCAGCTCCTTGCCATGCCACAGCGCTTTCCAGCGCGGGTTGTCCACCTCGGCGCCCAGGCCCGGGGTCTCGCCGTGCTGATAGAACTGCAGGCCAAAGATGTCGTTGCCGTTCTCCTCCACCGCGATGAAGCCATAGAGGGTCGACCACAGGCCATAGCCGTGGACCGGCAGGATCACCTTGTCCAGATCGCCGTCTTCCTCGCGCAGCAGATACACGGTCTTGTAGCGCGACTGGCGGCCGATGCCCGCCGGGTCGTTCTCCAGCTCGCGGCTCAGTTCCGGGTCCTGCGCGGCGGCTAGGCCGTCGAAGGTGGCAGCGTCGAACTGGTCGGTGAAGGTGTTGGTTTCCAGATCCAGCACCTGCGGCTCGAACGCGGCAAAGGCTTCGGCCACATTCTGGCCCGGCTCATAAAGGCCGGCCACCTGCAGAACGTTCAGCTGCTTGTCGCGCTTCTTGTTGGTTTCCTGCACCGGACGCAGGGACACGGCGGCGGTGGACACGATCATCGAGGCCACCAGGCAGACGGCGACAGCGATGAACACGGTCTTGCCAACCGAATCCGGCGATGCGGCAAGGAAGCGGCCAATCAGGCCCTTGCTTTGGGTATCAGCCATAGCGGCGCGCCCTCCGTTTGATGTTTGCCTGCACGACGAAGTAGTCGATCAGCGGTGCAAAGACGTTGCCGAACAGGATCGCCAGCATCATGCCTTCGGGGAAGGCCGGGTTCAGCACCCGGATCAGCACCACCATCACACCGATCAGCGCGCCATATATGTAGCGGCCCGCGTTGGTGTGGCTGGCCGAAACCGGCTCTGTCACCATGAACACCAGGCCAAAGGCATAGCCGCCCAGAACCAGGTGCCAGTACCACGGCATCGCAAACATCGGGTTGGTGTCAGAGCCAATGAGGTTCAGCAGCACCGAGAAGGCGATCATGCCGCCCAGGCAGCCCACGATCAGGCGCCAGTTGGCGATCTTGGTGGCCAGCAGGAAGACCAGTCCGATGGCACAGGCCAGCGTCGAGGTTTCGCCAAAGCTGCCCTGGATGGTGCCATAGAAGGCGTCCGACCATTCAATGCCCTTGGCGGCCAGTGCCTGGAAACCGTCAGCAGCAGAGACCCCCAGCGCGGTCGCGCCGGAGAAGCCGTCAACCGGGGTCCAGACAGAGTCGCCCGACATATTGGCCGGATAGGCGAAATACAGAAACGCACGGCCGGTCAGTGCCGGGTTCAGGAAGTTTTTGCCGGTGCCGCCAAAAACTTCCTTGCCGATCACCACGCCGAAGATGATGCCAAGCGCCACCTGCCACAGCGGCGTCGAGGCCGGCAGGATCAGCGTGTACAGCATCGAGGTCACCAGGAAGCCCTCGTTCACCTCATGGCCGCGCACGGTGGCAAAGATGACTTCAAAGATGCCGCCCGCAACCAGCGTCACAATATAAAGCGGCAGGAAATACAGGAACCCGTGCGCGATATTGGCCAGCGGGTTCGACGCATCCAGCGAAATCCCCAGCGCCTGCAGCACCGCAACGCGCCAGCCGGTGGCCGCGTCCGCCCCCAGCATCGCAATCGCGGAGTTGGTCTGGAAGCCGGTGTTGTACATGCCCCACAGAATGCAGGGGATGGTGGCGATCACCACATAGGTCATGATCCGCTTCATATCGATGTAAGAGCGGGCATGCGGCGCCACGGTGGTGACGGTTTTCGGGGTATAAAGGAAGGACTCCACCATTTCGTAGACGGGGAAGTACTTCTCGTACTTGCCTCCCTTCTCGAAATGCGGCTCGATCCTGTCAAAGAAGCTGCGCAATCCCATCCGGCTCAGCCCTCCTTTTCAATCTTGGTCAGGCTGTCGCGCAGCGCCAGCCCGTATTCGTACTTGGCCGGGCAGGCAAAGCCGACGAGGCCCAGGTCCTCTTCGTCAAGCTCCAGCGCGCCCAGTTCCTGTGCGGAGTCGGTGTCCATCACCAGCAGCGCGCGCAGCAATTGCGTCGGCAGGTAGTCCTGCGGCATCAGCCGCTCAAACGTGCCGGTGGGCACCATCGCCCGGCGGCCGCCGTTCAGGTTGCTGGTCAGGTTGAACAGCTTGCGGCTGAGGGCAGAGCCCAGCACCGGCTGCACGGCGTATTTGCCGGGCATCGGGCGGATCCAGCCCATCGGGATCTGCTCGCGGTCTTCCTCGATGATCGCGACCTGGCGCGCAAAGCGGCCCAGGTAGGCCAGCGGGCCTGCCGCCTGGCGGCCCGACAGGATCGAACCGGAGATCACCCGCACCGGGCCGTCCACGGCGATCTCGCCGCGGGTCAGCTCGTCGGTGGAGGCGCCCGACACAGTGCGGACCAGACGCGGCGCGCGCGCAGCGGGACCGGCCAGCGCAACCACGACAGAGGGGTCCAGATGACCGGTCATCAGCAGGCGGCCGATGGCGATCACGTCCTGATAGGACACGGTCCAGACCTGATCGTCCGCGCGGACCGGGTGCAGGAAGTGGATGTGGGTGCCGGCCAGGCCCGAGGGATGCGGCCCGTCAAAGGCGGCCGCTTCCACACCGGCAACGCCGGTGCCGGGGATGCTGTCGCCTGCCTTCTGGCACAGGAAGGTGGTGCCGTCGGTCAGCAGGGTGATTGCCTTCAGGCCCGCCTCGAACGCCTCCGCAGCGTCATTGATGATCACTGCGGCATCGGCGGCCAGCGGCTCGCTGTCCATCGCGGTCACAAAAATCGCCTCGGGCTTGGAGCCCGGCTGCGGCATCTTGGAATAGGGACGGGTGCGGAACGCGCTCCACAGGCCGGCCGCGCACAGTTTGGCGGTCAGGCCCTCGGCGGTATCCGCATCGCCAACGGCGGAGAAATCAATGCCCTTGTCCTCGGCATCCGAAATCTCGATCACCACGCTTTGCAGCACGCGGCGCGCACCGCGGTTGATCGCCACGACCTTGCCGGTCATCGGCGCCACCATCACGGCGTCTTCCGCGTCCTTATGGCAGAACAGCGGGGTGCCGCGCTGGACATCATCGCCTTCCTGCACCAGCATGCGGGGCTTCAGACCCAGATAGTCGGGGCCCAGCACGGCCACCGAGGTGATGGCGGGGCCCGGGTGGATTGTCTGTTCCGGTGCGCCTGTCACCGGCAGATCCAGCCCCTTTCTCAAGTTAAATGTTTTCATATTTGCGCTACGTCCCTCCAAGGCCGAATCCCGTGGCGGTTCTTACCCCGTTCCGGCAGCGGCGGCAAAGAAAACGCACAAAACGCCGTTTTCCGCACATCCGCACAGCCTGTCCTGATTTCCGGCGCACTCGAATCAAATTCGGCACCGAATGGCAAGGCTGTCCCCCGGCCTGTTCCCCAATTTCCTGTGCACTGCGCGCTTTTATCAGACTGTTGGCGCTCACGATGCTCGGGAAACCGTCAAAGCTGACAGGCAGAAACGGCAACGCCTTTCCGGCAGGCCCAGCCAGGGCGGGCCAGCGTGCCTGCCAGTCGCAACAGGCGGTTGAAACTGATTCTACCAAATACTGCGTATTCAGGCGTCCCAGACGGCCTGCGGCGCGCCCATCAGATCCCGGTCGACGGTAATCCCCAACCCCGGCGCATCCGGCACCAGAACGCCGCCGTCCTTGACCGGCGCGTCGAACTCGGCGGTTTTCAGCGTCACCATATCGCGGCAATCCAGAATGCAGCGCAGTGACCGCTCCGGCACCGTGGCGCCCAGATGGGCAATGGCAGAAAACGCGATGGCGGAGCCGACGGTGTCCTGCACGCTGACAGTGGCGCCGGCAGCCAGGCAGATGTCCCTATGCCGCCGCCCATGGGTCAGCCCGCCCGCCTTGGAGATCTTGAGGCCGATACCGTCGGCCACATCCTGTGCCAGCATCAGCGCGATGTCCTCATCCTGCTGCACCAGCTCATCCAGGATGATCGGCACCGTGCAGCGCTTGCGCAGCGACATGGTCTCGCGCCAGGTCCTGCAGGGGGCTTCCAGCACGAAATCGAGCCCCTCCGGCAGCATCCGCAGCATCCGCAGCGCGGTTTCCGGCGTCAGGCCACCATTGGCATCCACCAGAAAGAACTCGCCCGGCTGCCGGTCGGCCAGCGACGCTCGGATGCGCTCGGCGTCCAGCTCCGGGCCGCCCTCGGCATCCAGCGCGCCAATCTTCACCGAATGGCCCAGGTATCCCATCTCGCGGTGCCGCGCGACGCGGGCGCGCATGTCTTCGGGGCTGCCCGCATAGATCGAGGAGATCACTGGCAAGCGCTTGCCGGTGGAGCCGCCCAGCAATTCGCAGACCGGCATGTTCACCGACTTTCCGAACAGGTCCCAGCAGGCGAGATCAATCGCGGATTTGGCATGGTTATGGCCCAGCAGCGCCTCATCCATCGCCTCATTGATGCGGTCCATCTGCCGCGGGTCGCGGCCCAGCAGGTACGGTGCAATCTCCGCAATCCCTGACCGCACACCCAGCGCATGCGCGGCGATATAGCTGGAGCCGAATGGCGTGCTTTCGCCCCAGCCCTCCAGCCCCGTATCGGTGGTGATCCGCACGAAAGAGGCATCAAAACTGCGGTACTCCCGCCCTCCCGACAGCCTGTAGACGCCGCCCGAGTATGGCAGATCCAGTTGATACAGTTCGATCTTTCTGATCTTCATGCCTCAACCTCGGGGATCATCAGAACCAGCTTGCCGGTGTGTTTCTTGCTCAGAAAATCCTCCTGCGCCGTGGCAATCTCGCTCAGCGGATAGGTCTTGGCGACAAGCGGGCGGATTTCACCGGCCTCGATGTAGGCGATCAGATTGGCGAACACCTCATCCTCCTGAAAGGTGCAGCCCATCAGGGTCAGGTCCTTGAGGTAGAGCGTGCGCAGGTCGATTTCGCTGATCGGCCCGGCGATGGCGCCGGCGGTGGCGTAACGCCCGCCGCGCCGCAAAACATCCATAAAAGCGGGCCATTGCTCACCGGCCACAAGATCAACCACCACGTCAATGGACCCCTCGCCCAGTTCTGCCCGCAGATCCGCGTTGCGGTCGATAACGCGGTCCGCCCCCAGTGCCAGCACCTCCTCCGCCTTGGCGGCAGAGGACAGCGCAATCACGGTGGCGCCGCGGCGTTTGGCCAGCTGCACAGCGGCGGAACCCACACCACCGGACGCGCCGGAGATCAGCACTGTTTCCGCGCCCAAGCCGACACGGTGCAGCATGTTCTCCGCCGTGGAATAGGCGCAGGGGATTGAGGCCAGCTCCGCATCCGACCAATCGCAATTCACCGCATGGGTCTCGCGCGCGGGCGCCACCGCAAACTGGGCAAATCCGCCGTCGCATTCGCTGCCGAAGGTCCAGCATTCATAAGGCCGGTAATCGACGTAAGAGCGCAGCATATTGCGCACCAGCACCCGCTCGCCGATGCGGGCAGGATCAACACCCTCCCCCACTGCCGCGATATGCCCGCAGGCGTCCGCGCCCTGAATACGGGGAAATTCCAGTGGCTTGCCGGACCAGCTGGCGTCGTCGTCATTGACGCTGTCAAAACCTGTGGCGCCGCCAGCGTTGGTGTCGGCGTCGACCGCCTTGGAATACCAGCCGATGCGGGTGTTGATGTCGGTATTGTTGATCCCCGCCGCCGCAACGCGGATCAGCACCTCGCCCGGCCCGGGCTGCGGCACCGGCACATCGGTGCGGTATTCCAGTTTGTCGATGCCGCCGTGGCCGGTCAGCAGAACCGCCGCCATTTTGCTGGGGATCATGCCCTTACCTCCCTGAATAGATTGGCCGGCCCTCCCCTGCCGGCCAAAGCAGGGTGCCGTCCCCGCAGGAACGGCACCCTGAAACGTGTATCACAGCTCCAGCGGATGCGCGCGGCCGCGCTCCGCCAGGCGGCGGTTCAGCTCTTTCGCTTCCGGCAGCCCGGCCTCCAGCGCGAAGACAAAGGCGTGGGTCAGGTAGAAGCAGGCCGCATCAATGTTGCCCGCGGCCTCCGCCTGATCACCGGCCAGAGTGTACAGCCGCACCTGCTCTACGCTGTCCTTGTCCTCATGCGCCTGCAGCAGCGCCCGGTCGAGCTCGTCGCGGTTCATGGCTCAGCCTTTCAGCGAGATCGCGATGTTCTTGGTGCGCACGTAATTATAAAGCGCCTCCAAGCCCTTCTCGCGCCCAAAACCGGATTTTCCGACACCGCCGAAGGGGGTGGAGATGCCGCCCGCGAACCATTCGTTCACAAACACCTGCCCCGCCCGCAGACGGTTCGCCACCCGGTGCGCCCGCGCCAGATCGCGGGTGAAGACACCGGCCACCAGCCCGAATTCGGTGCCGTTTGCCATCGCGATCGCCTCCGCCTCGGTATCAAAAGGCGTGAAGCAGGTGACGGGGCCAAAGATTTCCTCCTGCGCCACGCGGGCCGCCGGGTCCACATCCGCCAGAATTGTCGGCGCCATGAAATACCCCTCCCGCTCCAGCCGGGCCCCGCCGGAGGCCGCACGCGCGCCGCTGTGGCGGGCGGTCGCGGTCAGGGTTTCAATGCCGTCCAGCTGGCGGGCAGAGATCACCGGGGTCAGGCCGGGGTTTTCCAGCCCGTGGCCGACGCTGAGGCCGTTTGCCAGCGCTGCAGCGCGCTCCACCGCTTCGTCATAGATCGAGCGGTGCACCAGCACCCGCGACATGGCAGAGCAGACCTGCCCGGCGTTGTAAAAAATACCGCTTTGAAGGGAGGACATCAGCGTGTCCAGATTGGCGTCCTCAAAGGCCACCGCAGCGGACTTGCCGCCCAGCTCCATCAGCGCGGGTGTCACCGGGCTGGCGGCTGCGCGCAGGATTGCCTGGCCGGTCGGCACCGAGCCGGTGAAAACGATTTGATCCACCGCCGGGCTTTCCACCAGACGCGCGCCGAGTTCAGAGCCGATGCCGTTCAGGATTGAGACCGCCCCGGCAGGCACCTCGGCGCGTTCCAGCGCCACGCCCAGCATCGCCAGCGCCATCGGGTCCAGCTCCGGCGACTTGATAATCACCGAATTGCCCGCCGCCATCGCAGGCGCCAGCGACCGCGCCGCAATCGACACCGGGAAGTTCCACGGCACGATCTGGGCAGAGACGCCGTAAGGCTCATAAACCGTAAAGTCAGCGTAATCGGGGCCGAGCGGGATCGACTTGCCTTCGATCTTGTCGGCCATGCCGCCGTAGTATTCGAAATACTGTGCGGCCTCTTCGAATTCGTCGTGGGCGGCGCTGAGGCTCTTGCCGCTTTCCCGGCACAGCAGCTCTGCGCCTTCGTCCGCGATGCCGCGGATCTCCGCCGCGATGCGCTGCATCAGCTGGCCGCGCTTTGCGGGCTTCATCGCGGCCAGATCGCCGCGCTCGAAACTCGTCCGCGCCGCTTCCAGCGCCTTTGCCAGGCTTTCCTCACCCGCAAGTGCGCAGTCGCCCGCGTGGCTGCCGTTGCCCGGGTCTTCGACGGCTATGCGCGCACCGCCGTCGCCTTCTACCCATTCGCCAGCCAGGAAGTTCCTGGCCAGCCCGTCCTTCAGGAAAGAGCTCATGCCTCGCGGCCCTTGGTCACCTGATCGGCCACCCAGGCGTGGAAGTTATGGGTCGGCCCGTCCATCGCAGGTGAGAACCGGCCGCCGTCAAACAGCTCGCCGTGGCGGCCCTTCTGCATGCCCTCGACGACAAAGACGTCTTCCTCGAACACGGTCTTCCACAGTTTCGCATTTTCATCGCGAAGCTGCTCCAGTTCCGGCGTATCGTCGGAGGACTTCGCATAATACAACTCGATGTGCTCGACGGTGTTTTCGGTATCGACCGGCTCCAGGATGATCGCAAACGCGTGGTCGCGCTGTACACCCAGCAGGACGTTGGGATAGACAGCCACATATTCGCCGCCCTCGTCCCACTTGCTGCTCAGGCCCTCGAAATCCGGAAACACCTCGCCGTTTTCGCCCTTCAGCTGGCGGTAGACCAGGGTGCCCTGGCCGGAGTAGTGGCCCGGCACCTCGATGTTGTAATGGTCTTCCAGCCGGGAATAGCTGTTCAGGCCCGGGTGCACCCACGGCAGGTGATAGCTCTCGCAGTAGTTCTCGACCGCCAGTTTCCAGTTGGTTTTGACTTCCAGTTTGAAGCCGGAGCCTTCGCCGCCGTGATGCAACGGGGTCTCAAACTCCTTCCAGCGCTCCAGCAGGCCGGCGTGTGCCTCCTCAAACTCCGGCGCGGAGCCGTCGACGTTTACGAACACCACATCACGCCAGACATAGCAGCGGATGCGCACCAGGCCCAGCTCGTCCAGCTTGATGTCTTCATGCTTGTTGTTGCCGGGGCCGCCGACGTGCGGGGTGGAGACCAGGCGGCCATCCAGGCCATAGCACCAGCTGTGATAGGCGCAGCGGATGGCGCCGCGGATCTTGCCGGGTTTCTCGACCAGGATCATACCACGGTGGCGGCAGGTGTTCTGAAAGACGCCGATTTCGCCGGTCTTGTCGCGCACGATCAGCAGCGGCATGCCCAGGAAATCCACCGGCTTGGCATAGCCCGGTTCCGGCACGTCCTTGCCAAAGCCGATGCCCGACCAGTTTTTGAACAGAACCGAGCGTTTCTCTTCGGCAAAGACGGCGGGGTCGATGTAATGAGCGTTCGGCAGGCCGTTTGCGACATTGACCGGAGCCATCACCGGGGCAAGCGTGTCATGCTTGTTCATCTGGGTCTCTCCAAACCTGGGAAAAGATGTGCGCGTTTTGCGCCATTGAAGGCAGAGAGGGGATTCACTCAATATCAGGAAAATTCGCGCTGGGATTAGCTGGATTCATCCGAGCTTCGATTGACCTCGTCAATCACCCAATTGCGAAGCAATCGGGCGGATTCCGACAATTCCGTGTCCGGGCGGCCGACCAGATGGAACCCGTGCGGCGCCGCCAGCACATGCGGGCCGATCGGCACCAGCTGGCCGGTTGTCAGCAGCGGGTTCAGCAGCCGCTGCCAGCCCAGCACCAGCCCGACCCCGTCCTGCGCCGCCTGCAGCGCCACCGCATAGTTGTTGACCCGCACGCCCGGCGCAATGGGGCCGCCATACCCCAGCTGCTGGAACCAGTCCGCCCAGGTGGTCCAGCTCCTGTCGTCGGACTCCAGGTGCAGCAGCCGCTGCTGCGCCAGTTCCTCCAGCGGGCAGCCAGTGAGTTTCCCGGCCAGTTCGGCATTGCCGACCGGCACCAGATGGTCGCGGTACAGCTCGGTCTGTTCCAGCCGGTTATCCCGCTCGCGCCCGTAGCGGATATAGAAATCCACATCCGGCATGCTGCGCAGCGGCCGGTCGTTGACGATCTGGTTGACGTTCACATCCGGGTGCTTGCGCCAGAACCGCACCACCGAGGGCGACAGCCACAGCGAGGCGACAGCGGAGGTGGAACCGATAGTCACCGTATCGCCGGTCTGGCGGTCGCGGATGGTCTTGAGGCTGAGGGAGATCTTGGAAAACGACGAGGCCAGGGTTTCAAACAGCGCCTCGCCCTCCTCGGTCAGCTCCACGCCCCGGTGCTTGCGCTGAAACAGCGGCGCCTGCAGTTCGGCCTCCAGCGCCTTGACCTGATGGCTGACCGCGCCGGGGGTCACCGACAGCTCCTGCGCCGCGTTCTTAAAGCTCAGATGCCGCGCCGCGGCCTCAAACGCAGCCAAGGTGGTGAGCGGCGGCAGGTTGTAGTGGCGGCGGGACATCTGCGGCTCCTGGCCTGGGGGCTGGGATGAAAGGGCTTCATTTCAATATGAGGAAAACATCTTTGAAGGCCAGACCGGAAATTTCAGGCGGGTGCCGGTTTCCGGCTGTCTCACCCGATCCGCCCGCGCTGCAGCATCGGCGTCACGTTGAAGGCCGCCTTGTAAACCCGCGAGAAATGCCCCGGGCTGTCAAAACCGCAGGACAGTGCCACCTCGGTGACCGAGGCCTCAGTCTGGATCAGCAGGTTGCGGGCACGCTCCAGCCGCATCTCCATCGAGTATTTCTTGGGTGAGGTGTTGAGATACTTGCCGAACAGCCGCTCCAGCTGTCGGGTGGAAATGCCGATCTCCTCTGCAATGCGGGCGGGGGAAATGGGATCGCTTATGTGGTCGTGCATCATCTGGATCGCGCGGGCCAGATGGGCGTTGCGCATTCCGTTGCGCGATTGCAGCGAGACGCGCTGCTCGGCGGTGGCATTGCGCACCGCGTTATAGACCATCTGGTCGGCCACCGCGACCGCCAGGTCATAGCCGTGCATCCTCTCGATCAAGTGCAGCATCAGATCCGCCGTGGCGGTGCCGCCAGAGGCGGTCACATGCTTTTCATCCGCCACAAACACACTGCGCACCAGGTTCACTTCCGGGAAGGCCTCCATGAAGCTGTCGTGGTATTCCCAGTGGATCGCGGCCTGCATGCCGTCCAGGAACCCGGCCTCTGCCAGCACCCAGGCACCGGAGCACAGCGCGCCGACCGCAACGCCGCGCGCCTTCTCCCGGCGCAGCGCCGCCAGCAAGGGTTTGGTCACATGCTTGCGCATATGGATGCCCGACAGCGCAAACAGCCGGTCGCACTTCGGGATCGCATCGAAACCATAATGCACCAGCGTCACCGATCCGTTGGAGCAGGTCGCTGTCTCGCCGTTCTCCGATCCGAACGACCAGTCATAAAGATCCCGACCGCTGACCAGATTGGCGATCCTCAGCGGCTCCACCGCGCAGGAAAAGGCGAGGTGGGAGAATTCCTCCACCAGCAGAAAGGCAAAATGCTGGGTTTTGGTCATGGGTCAACCGCCTGACAAGAAACGCTGGGCGGGCCTGGCTGCACTGCCCTTGCAGCCCGGACAGGCTAGGCCCCCTGCCCCGCCTGCCGCAAGCCGCGAAGCGCCCGCTGATTGCACACACCATATTTTTCCTGTGTACACAATATGTATTTTTATGTCATAGAACCCGCGAACCCAAGAATCCCGCTCCGCAGCAACGGCAGGAGAGAAGCCCATGAAAGACGCCTCAAAGAACCGGAAGGCTGCGCTCTACAGCGGCCTGAAGACCGCGATCATGACGCTGGAGCTGCGCCCCGGCGCCGATCTGGATGAGGCGAAACTCTCTGAGGAGTCGGGCCTGTCGCGCACCCCGCTGCGCGAGGTGCTGCGCCAGCTGGCGGGCGAAGGCTATGTGGATCTGCGGGAAAACCGCGGTGCGCGGGTCAGCGAGATGTCGCACATGACCCTGCGCGATTTCTTCCTGGCGGCGCCGATGATCTATGGCGCGGTGATGCAACTGGCAGCCAAACACGCCACGCCCGCGCAGATCGCGGCGCTGAAAGAGGCGCAGGAAGCCTTCAAGTCCGCCCTGCGCACCGGCTCCAGCGCCGACCGGGCCATGGCCAACAACCGTTTTCACGAGATCACCGGCGAAATGGCGGACAACATCTATCTGCTGCCGTCCTTTCAGCGGCTGCTGATCGACCATGCCCGCATCGGCATGACCTTCTACCGCCCTCAGGACGCCCGGATGGCGGAAAACCTGGATGAGGCCAGCGCCCAGCACGACGCCATCATCGCCGCCATCGAAGCGGGCGACGCGGCGGCGGCGGGGCAGCTGGCAATCGACCATTGGAACCTGTCACGCGACCAGATCGAGCTGTTCGTCATGCCCGCCGGGCTTGACGTGCCGCTGGGGACGGTGGCGCGCAAAACCCCTGCATGAGGACGAGATGACCCCAATATTCCGGTTCGAGGGGATATACACCCCTGTGGTGACGCCGCATTTCGAGGACGGCAGCGTCAATTGGGACGCGCTGGCCGATGTCATCGAATACCTGATCGGCGCCGGCGTGCATGGCCTGATCTCTGGCGGCTCGACGGGCGAGAACTATGCCCAGACCGTGGAAGAGCGCATCGCCCTCGCCCGCTTCACCCATGACCGGCTCAAGGGCCGCCTGCCGCTGGTGGTGGGCACCGGCGCGATGCTGACCAGCGATTCCATCGCGCTGGCGACCGGCGCCAAGAAGATCGGCGCCGATGCGATCCTCTTGGCCTCCCCGCCCTACTCGGTGCCGACCGACCGCGAAAACGCATTGAATGCGCTGGCCATCGACAAGGCGGCGGATTTGCCGGTGATGCTGTATAACTACCCGCACCGCACCGGCACCATGATGGGCGAGGAGTTTCTCGACCGGGTCGGCCGTTCCCGGAACTTCTGCGGCATCAAGGAAAGCTCCGGCGATATCAACCGCGTGCATCTGCTGGCCCGCGATTATCCCCACATCCAGCTGGGCTGCGGCATGGATGATCAGGCGCTGGAATTCTTTGCCTGGGGCGCGCCCTTCTGGGTTTGCGGCGGCTCCAACTTCCTGCCCCGCGAGCACGTCGCGCTCTACAATGCCTGCGTGATCGAAGGCAACTTCGCCAAGGGCCGCCGCATCATGTCAGCGATGATGCCCCTGATGCGAGTCCTCGAACAGGGCGGCAAGTTCATCCAGACCATCAAGCACGGCGTCACCATGAACGGCATCGCAGCCGGCGCCATGCGTGCGCCGCTGAAAGGCCTGAACAAGGACGACAAACGCGCACTGGAACAGGTCGTGCGGGTGCTGAAACAGAAAATCGCAGATATCGAGGCGGAGGGTTAAGGAATGACTTTGCTTACTCAGGACGAATACAAATCCATCGCCGCCAATCTGGACCTGCCCACCGGTGCGTTCATTGATGGCAAGTTCTGCCCGGCGGCCTCTGGCAAGACATTTGAGACCGTGAACCCGGCCACCGGTGAGAAGCTGGCGGATATCGCCGCCTGCGGTGCCGAGGACGTGGATGTCGCGGTCGAAAAGGCGCGCGAAGCCTTCGACGACGGCCGCTGGTCCCGCCTGCACCCGTCCGCGCGCAAGGATGCGCTGATCCGGCTCGCCAAGCTGATGACCCGCAATGCCCGCGAACTGGCGGTGATGGAGAGCCTCGACAGCGGCAAGACCATCTATGACTGCGAAACCGTCGACGTGCCGGAGACCATCCATTGCCTGAAATGGCACGCCGAGGCGATCGACAAGATCTATGATCAGGTCTCCCCCGCCTCCGACGATCACATCGCCATGGTGGTGCGTGAACCCATCGGCGTGGTCGGCCTGGTGCTGCCGTGGAATTTCCCGCTTTTGATGCTGGCGTGGAAGATCGGCCCGGCGCTGGCCGCAGGCTGCTCCGTTGTGGTGAAACCCGCCGCCGAGACCACCCTGACCGCGCTGCGCGTGGCCGAATTGGCGATGGAGGCGGGCCTGCCACGCGGTGTGCTGAACATCGTCCCCGGCGGCGGCGCCGAGGTCGGCGAACCCATCGGGCGGCATATGGATGTCGACATGGTCTCCTTCACCGGCTCCACCGTGACCGGCAAGAAATTCCTCAGCTACTCCGCAGAAAGCAATGCCAAGGAAGTGGTGCTGGAGATGGGCGGCAAAAATCCTGCCATCGTCATGGATGATGCCGAAAACCTGGACCGCGTTGCCGCGCATGTGGTGAACGGCGCCTTCTGGAACATGGGCGAGAACTGCTCCGCCTCCTCCCGCCTGATCGTGCACAAGGACGTCAAGGCAGAGCTGCTGGAGCGCATCGCCCATCACGCCAAGCAGTGGAACGTGGGCGACCCGCTGGACCCGGAAACCCGTATGGGCGCGCTGGTGTCACGGGCGCATTTCGACAAGGTCTGCAGTTATCTGGAGCAGGCGGACAACGTGGTGCTGGGCGGCAAGGCCCATGACGGCGCCTTTGTCGAGGCCACCGTGGTCGAGGTACCCGGCAATGACGCGGTGCTGGCGCGCGAGGAGATCTTCGGCCCCGTCCTGTCGGTGATTGAGGTCACCGGCTTTGACGAGGCGATCCGTATCGCCAATGACACCGATTACGGCCTCTGCGCTTCGATCTTCACCGCCAACGTCAAACACGCCATCCGCGGCGCCCGGGCGATCCGGGCGGGCACCGTGACCGTGAACAGCTTTGGCGAGGGCGACATCTCCACCCCCTTCGGCGGCTATAAGCAGTCGGGTTTCGGCGGCCGCGACAACTCCGTGCATGCCCACGACCAGTACACCCAGCTGAAAACCATCTGGATCGACCTGGCCGACGACGCAGACGAGGCCGTGGATTGAGCCGCTACGACGCCAAACGCCTGCCCCGGCAGACTGGTGCGGCGGGATGGAACGCGATCCTGCCGCCGCAAGCGCCCCTGCCGGTGCTGGAACAGGATCTGACCGCCGATGTCACCATTATCGGCGGCGGATTTGCCGGGCTTTCCGCCGCCCGCCGCCTGCATCAGCTGGACCCCGGCCTGAAGGTCGCGCTGCTGGAGGCCGGGCGCTTTGCCGAAAGCTCCGCCGGGCGCAACTCAGGTTTCATGATCGACCTGCCGCATGAATTGTCATCTGACAATTATGCCGGAACGGGACTGGAGGCCGACAAGGCCGCGATTGCCATGAACCGCAAGGCCATCGCCTTTGCCACCGAAGTGGCACAGGATTGCGCGCTGCCGCAGGAGATGTTCGACCCAGCGGGCAAGATCAACGCCGCCGCCACCCGTGCGGGCGACAAGCACAACCGCGATTTCGCAGCCCATCTGGACCGGCTGGGCGAACCGCACCGGTTGCTCAGCCGGCAGGAAATGCAGGAACGCACCGGGAGTGCGCATTACACCTCCGGCCTCTATGCGCCGGGCACGGTGATGATCCAGCCCGCCGCCTATATCCGCGCCCTGTCGGCACATCTGGCGGGACAGATCAGCGTCTTCGAAAACTCCCCCGCCACGGGTTTCGGGAAACAAGGAAACGGCTGGCTGGTCAGCACCCCCAAGGGCCGCATCAGCACCGGCCGTGTGATCCTGGCCAACAACGGCCACCTGGAAAGCTTCGGTTTCTACCAGCGCCGCCTGATGCACATCTGCCTTTACGCCTCGATGACCGAACGGCTGACGCCGGAGCAGATCACACGGCTGGGCGGCACACCGCGCTGGTCGGTAACACCCGCAGACCCGATGGGAACCTCCGTGCGGCGCATTTCCGGCTCTTTCGGCGACCGGATCCTGATCCGGACCTGCTCCAGCTTCCATCCCACCATCGAAACCAGCGAAATGCGCCTTCGCAATGCCGGCTGGGTGCATGACCGCAAGTTCAAGGAGCGGTTTCCGCAGCTGGGGGACGTGCGGATGGAGCACCGCTGGGCCGGGATGCTGTGCCTCAGCCGCAACGGATCGGCGGCCTTTGGCGCGCTGGACCAGGGTGTTTATTCGGCCTGCTGCCAGAACGGCCTCGGCATCGCCCGCGGCACCCTGCAAGGGATGGGCATTGCCGAACTGGTGCTGCAGGGCGGGTCGGACATTGCCAGCCATTTCCTGGCCCAGCCGGAACCGCCCAGGCTGCCGCCGGAACCCTTTGCCGCGCTTGGCGCCAATACCTACCTGATGTGGAAGGAATGGCGGTCGGGCAAGGAATAGCCGGGGGCATCCGGCCGGACGCCCCCGCCGTGATTAGCTTGCCAGCACGTTGCGGAACAGCCAGGGATCGCTTTCGTCGATGTCCTCCGGAAACTGTGCCCAGCGGTCCTGCAGCGGCGTCCAATCGGTGTAATGCGCCTCGACCGGGCCAAGATACGGCCGCTGCACCTCAAGGCAGCGGGCGTGGTCCATCTCATCCGTCTCGACAATCCCCGCTCCGGGGTTTTCCAAGGCCCAGACCATACCGGCCAGCACCGCCGAGGTGACCTGCAGCCCGGTCGCGTTCTGATACGGCGCAAGGTCGCGGGCCTCCTCGTTCGACAGGCGCGAGCCGAACCACAGCGCGTTCTTTTCATGGCCGTAAAGCAGCACACCCAGCTCGTCGATGCCCTCGATGATCTCGTCCTCGGTCAGGATGTGGTGCCGTTCCTGCTGCTGGCCCGAGCCGAACAGCTCATGCAGGCTCAGCACCGCATCGTCGCAGGGGTGATAGGCATAGTGGCAGGTGGGGCGGTATTCGGGATCGGCCCCCGCGCCCACGGTATAATAGTCCGAGATCGAGATCGCCTCATTATGGGTGACCAGGAAGCCGAACTGCGGCCCCGGCGTCGGGCACCAGGTATGCACGCGTGTGATCGCGCCCGGTCGCTCCAGCCAGATGGCGGCCTGACAGCCGCTGTCCTGCCGGTGGCCGTTTTCGGGGAACCATGTCTCATGGGTGCCCCACCCCAGTTCGGCAGGCTGAAAGCCTTCGGCGATGAAGCCCTCGACCGACCAGGTGTTGACGAAGGTGCCCCGGGCGCGCGGCACCCGGCGGGCCTGGGTATCCCGTTCGGCGATGTGAACGCCCTTGACGCCCAGCGACTGCATCAGCCGCGCCCAGTCCCCGCGGCTGGCAGGGGCCTCAACGCCGCGCCCGGTATCACGGGCCAGCGTCAGCAGCGCTTCCTTGACGAACCAGCTGACCATGCCCGGATTGGCGCCGCAGCAGCTGACAGCCGTGGTGCCGCCGGGATTGCGCGCCTTTTCATCCCTGACGGCCTGCCGCAGCGCATAATTGGTGCGGGCCGCGTTGTCGGTTGTGCCGAAATAATACCCCGCCCAGGGCTCCACCACCGTATCAATATACAGCACGCCCAGTTCGCGCATGAAGGTCATCAGCTCAAGCGACGAGGTGTCCACCGACAGGTTGACGCAGAATCCCTTGCCCTCGCTGAAGAGGCCGCCCAGCACATCCTTGTAATTGTCCGGCGTCAGCGAAACCTGCAGGTGGTTGATCTTGTGCTGGCGCAGGAAAGTCGCCTTGGCGGCATCGGGTTCGATGACCGTGAGCTTGGAGGCGTCGAAGTCGAAATGGCGTTCGATCAGCGGCAGCGTGCCTTTGCCGATCGACCCGAAGCCGATGATAACGACGGGACCGTCGATCCGGCCATAAATGGGATACTCCTGTGCCATGGGCTTCTCCTTGCAGATTCGTGCGCTCCGGCCAGTATGGGCCAGCCGGTGGGAATTGCCGTGCGAATAATGAGCTCGATCCGGATTGATCCCCTGCCATGTCCCGCCGGGCGCGCAGCAACGGGCAAGCGGAGATTGGCCGCTGGCAATCCGCGCTTTGCGTGTCAGCGCACGGCCTTCCGGTTGCCTGCCGGCGGGGCTGCCGGGGCCTGCCAGTTACTTCTGCAACAGCCGGATGTGCGGGCGGTTTGCTTAAAAGTTGAGCATAACCGGCGTCCAGGCAGGCTGCATGGCATTGCTGGTCTTTACAGTATTCTCCTGCAGGGCCGATGCAGTGGTCATGCCCGATCCCCTGTCCATCATTGTCGTCGAAGCCGACCGCGAACGCGCGTTCATGATTGCGGACGGCCTGCGCGAAGCCGGGGAGTTCGACATTCAGGTGATATCGGAGCCCTCCGGCCTTGCGCGCCGGATAGAGGCCCGCGATCCGGATGTCGTCCTCATCGACATCGCGGACCCCTCGCGCGATGTGCTGGAAGAACTCACGCTGGCGTCCGGCCCCAAGGAACGCCCCGTGGCAATGTTTGTCGACCGCAGCGCCGACGGGCTGTCGGCGGCAGCCGTGGAAGCCGGCGTCTCGGCCTATGTGGTCGACGGGCTGCAGCCCTCCCGGCTGAAACCGGTTCTGGACGCTGCCATCGCGCGGTTCCGGCTGTTTCAGCGGATGCGCACAGAGCTTGCAGAGGCCAAGCGCGCCCTGGAGGAGCGCAAAGTCATCGACCGCGCCAAGGGCATGATAATGAAGGCCCGGGGCATCGAAGAGGATGAGGCCTATGCGCTGCTGCGCAAGGCCGCGATGGACCAGAACAAGCGCGTCGCGGAGGTGGCGCAGGCGCTTGTGACGGCGGCGGGGCTGCTGGCATGAGCTTGACCAGGATCCCTGCCGGTTATGTCCCGCTGACGGATGCGGCGCCGCTGATCGCCGCACAGGAAATGGGCTTTGCGGCCGAAGAGCGGCTGACACTGGATCTGCACCGCGCGCCGTCCTGGTCATCGCTCCGCGATATGCTGGCCTATGGCCAGGTGGATGCCGCCCAGATGCTGTCGCCGGTGCCGGTGGCGGCAGCCCTGGGCCTGGGCGGGGCCAGCGCCCAGTTTTCAGTTCTTTCGGTGCTGTCGGTCAATGGCACGGTGATTGGTGCCGGCAGCAGATTGGCCGGCAGGCTGACCGCCGCGGGGCACAGGTTTTCCTTTGACGACGCCGTGTCAGCGGGACAGGCCCTGATGGCCGCCTCAAACCGGCCACTGCGGATCGGTGTGCCGTTTCCCTTTTCCATGCATGCCGAGCTGCTGACCTATTGGCTCGAAGGGCTGGGGCTGAACACTGCGCAGGACATCGTTATCCGCACGGTGCCGCCGCCCTTGATGGCCCGCGCGATCCGCAGCGGCGACATCGACGCCTTCTGCGTCGGCGAACCCTGGGGCTCCATTGCCGTCGAACAGGGGGACGGCGCACTGCTGCTGCCCGGGCGGGCGATCTGGTCCTTTGCGCCGGAAAAGGTGCTGGCCGTCCGCAGCGGCTGGGCCGAAACGGAACCCGCCCTGTCCGGACGGCTGGTCCGGGCCCTGTGGCGCGCGGGGCGCTGGCTGGCCGACCCCTCCTGCCGCGGCCTGGCGGCTGAGATCCTGTCTTCCCGCCGGTATCTCGACCTGCCCGCCGAGATCATCGAGCGCGGCCTGTCCGGGAAGTTCACCGTCACACCTCAGGGGCTGCAGCGCGAGGCGCCCGGGTTTGTCGGCTTTCATGACGGCGCCGCCGGGTATCCCTGGCGCAGCCAGGCCCAGTGGACGGCCCTGCGGCTGGCAAAACGAAACGGCCTCGATCAGCAGGCCGCGCTGCAAAAGGCAAAACATGTTTTCCGCAGCGATCTGTACCGCACCGCCCTTTCCGGAACCGGCGCGGTTCTGCCGGGCGCGTCGTCCAGGCTGGAAGGCGCACTGGAAGCCGGAACGCTGGCCGCGGGGGAATCGGACCCGGTAAATCTGCTGCCGAACCGGTTTTTCGATGGCCGGGTTTTTGATCCCTTGGCCGCCGGCTGATGAAAAAGCAGGCAATCCGCTGAACGCCCATGCTGCATTGCAGAATTTTTCGCTGCGCTCGCAAAGAAACCTTTGGCGCCGCGCCGATCATCCCGCACACTGAACCCAGACAGGCAACGGAGCCTGACGCAGAGATTATCCCGAAGACCGGGTTGCACTGAGCAAAGCCGCTCGACCCACCGCCACTCCTCCCGGCGGTGCGTGTCAGCGGCTTTTTTCTGTCCGGGCGTGTGCCCCGGACGCAGCAAACAAAGGAAACCGTCCCGATGAAGACCCTGATCCTTGCCCTCGCAGGCTCCACCGCCCTGACCGCCCCGGCCCTGGCTGACATGCTGGACCTGGAAAAGGACGTTCTGACCTTCGGCTTCATCAAGCTGACCGACATGGCGCCGCTGGCGGTCGCCTATGAGCAGGGGTTCTTCGATGATGAGGGGCTGTTTGTCACGCTGGAAGCGCAGGCCAACTGGAAAGTGCTGCTGGACGGGGTGATCGGCGGCACGCTCGACGGCGCCCACATGCTGGCGGGCCAGCCGCTGGCCGCCACCATCGGCTATGGCACCGAGGCGCATATCATCACCCCCTTTTCGATGGATCTGAACGGCAACGGCATCACCGTCTCCAACGAGGTCTGGGAGATGATGAAGCCGAACCTGCCCACCGACGCGGACGGCAAGGTCTCGCACCCGATCTCCGCCTCCCATCTGCAACCGGTGATCGAAGACTTCAACGCCAGGGGCAAGCCGTTCAACATGGGCATGGTCTTCCCGGTCTCCACCCACAATTACGAGCTGCGCTACTGGCTGGCGGCCGGCGGCATCCACCCCGGCTACTACTCCCCCGAAAACGTGACCGGCCAGATCGCCGCCGAAGCCTTTCTGTCGGTGACCCCGCCGCCGCAGATGCCCGCCACACTGGAGGCCGGCACCATCGCAGGCTACTGCGTGGGCGAGCCGTGGAACCAGCAGGCGGTGTTCAAGGGCATCGGCGTGCCGGTGATCACCGACTATGAGCTGTGGAAGAACAACCCCGAAAAGGTCTTTGGCATCACCGCGGAATTTGCCGATGAGAATCCGAACACCACGCTGGCGGTGGTCAAGGCGCTGATCCGCGCGGCCATGTGGCTGGACGAAAACGATAACGCCAACCGCCCTGAAGCGGTGGATATCCTCAGCCGCCCAGAATACGTCGGCGCCGATTACGATGTGATCGCCAATTCGATGACCGGCACCTTCGAGTATGAGAAGGGCGACACCCGCGCAGTGCCGGATTTCAACGTGTTCTTCCGCTACAACGCGACCTATCCGTTCTATTCCGACGCGGTCTGGTACCTGACCCAGATGCGCCGCTGGGGCCAGATCGCCGGCGCAAAGCCCGACAGCTGGTATGACGAGGTTGCCCGCTCCGTCTACAAGCCGGAGATCTATCTGGAAGCTGCGAAAATGCTGGTGGATGAGGGGCTTGCCAGCGCCGAAGATTTCCCCTGGGACAGCGACGGCTACAAGGCCCCGACCCCGGCCGCGGACATCATCGACGGCATCCCCTTCGATGCCAAAGCACCCAACGCTTACATCGACAGCCTGCCGATCGGCCTGAAATCCGGCCAGACCATCACCGGCGGCACCGTTCAGGGCTGACCCCGGACGGGAGGGCGGGCGGGGCGATGCTCCGGCAGGAGCAAGCGCCGTTCCCCTCCCCCCGCATTCCGCAAAGGACAAGACCATGACCACCGCCGACCCCGATACCCTCAGCTCCGAGGCCCGCCGCGCGCGGCTGTTTACCCGGATCAACAGGCTGGATGCCTGGTTCCAGGTCTTCGGCCTGGCCTGGATCACCCCGGTCCTGAAAGCCGCCGCAGGCGACAACCCCAAGGCGCAGATGAAGGAAATCTGGCACTTGCTGGCTGTCCCCGTCATCGCAATTGCCGCTTTTCTCCTGCTCTGGGCTGCGCTGGCGCCCAGGGTGCAGACCTCGCTCGGCGCGATCCCCGGCCCTGCTGCGGTCTGGACCGAAGCGGTGAACCTGCACCGCGACGCGCAGGCAATGGCCGCCAGGGAACAGGCCCACTACGAAAAGGTGGAGGCCCGCAACCAGCGCTTTATCGACCGCGGACAGCCGGAACGGGTCAAGGACATCCCCTATACCGGCGCGCCGTCTTATTACCAGCAGATCCGGACGTCGATCAAAACCGTGTTCTTCGGCTTCCTGATCGCCTCCGCCGTGGCGATCCCGCTGGGCATCCTGGCAGGGCTGTCGCCGGCCGCGAACTCTGCCATCAACCCCTTGGTGCAGATCTTCAAACCGGTGTCGCCGCTGGCCTGGCTGCCGATCGTCACGATGATCGTCTCTGCCCTCTACGCAGGCAACGACGGGCTCTTTTCCAAGTCGTTCCTGGTTTCCGCCATCACCGTGACGCTCTGTTCGCTGTGGCCGACCCTGATCAACACCGCGCTTGGCGTGGCCTCCATCGACAAGGACCTGGTGAATGTTTCCAAGGTTCTGAAAATGAACACCTATACAAAGATCACCAAGCTGGTCCTGCCCTCGGCGCTGCCGCTGATCTTCACCGGCCTGCGGCTGTCGCTGGGGGTCGGCTGGATGGTGCTGATCGCGGCAGAGATGCTGGCGCAGAATCCCGGGCTCGGCAAATTCGTCTGGGACGAATTCCAGAACGGCTCCTCGCAGTCGCTGGCCCGGATCATCGTCGCAGTGCTGACCATCGGCATCATCGGCTTCCTGCTGGACCGGGTGATGTACGCGCTGCAGTCGCTGTTTACCTTCACGAACAACCGGTGAGCCGTCATGAGCATTCTTGAATTCAGAAATGTCTCCAAAAGCTACGGGGAAGGCACGGCCAAAACCTCCGTGCTCAGAAACATCAGCCTGAGTGTTCAGGAGGGGGAGTTCCTGGTGCTTCTGGGCTTCTCCGGCACCGGTAAGACAACCCTCATCAACCTGATGGCCGGGCTTGAGACACCGACCGAGGGCACAGCCGCCTTCCGGGGAAAGACGATCACCGGCCCCGGCCCGGAACGCGGGGTGATCTTCCAGAGCTATTCGCTGATGCCCTGGCTCACGGTGAACGGCAACGTGCGCCTTGCGGTGGACACGGTCTTTCCGGGCCTCTCCGGTGCTGAAAAACAGGCCAAGACGGACCATTACGTCGGGATGGTCGGCCTCAGCCACGCCGCCGGCCGCCGCCCGGCGGAGCTGTCGGGCGGCATGCGGCAGCGGGTGAATGTGGCCCGCGCGCTGGCGATGGACCCGGAGGTCCTGCTGCTGGATGAACCGCTGTCGGCACTGGACGCGCTGACCCGCGCCAATCTGGCGGATGAGATCGAGATGATCTGGGAGGCCGACAAGAAGACCTGCGTGCTGATCACCAATGATGTGGACGAGGCGATCCTGCTGGCCGACCGCATCATCGCGCTCAACCCCGATGGCACCCTTGGCGAGGAGTTCAAAGTCGCGATCCCGCGCCCCCGCGACCGGTCTGCGATGAACAATGACGCAACCTTCAAGCGTCTGCGGCGGGAAGTGACCTCCTGCCTGATGGAGGCGGGGATCGAGGCCAAAATCGAAAGCACCAGAACCCTGCCGGATGTGACCCCGGTCCACGGTCTGCCCGCCGCCGTGGCCGAGGCCTCCAAGTCGCTGACGGAGGACCGCTTCCTGGACTTCTCGCAGCTGCACAAGATCTATCCCACCCCCAAGGGGCCGCTGACTGTGGTCGAGGATTTCAACCTCAAGATCAGCAAGGGTGAATTCATCTCGCTGATCGGCCACTCGGGCTGCGGCAAATCCACCGTGCTGACCATGGCCGCGGGCCTCAACCCGATCTCCAAGGGGGCGATCAAGCTGGACCGCCGCCATGTCGAGGGCGCCGATCCCGAGCGCGCGGTGGTGTTCCAGTCGCCAAACCTGTTCCCCTGGCTGACCGCGCGGGAGAACTGCGCCATCGGCGTTGACAAGGTCTATCCCAAGGCGTCGCAGGCGGAACGGCAGGACGTGGTGGAATACTACCTGGAGCGCGTCGGCCTGGCGGATGCGATGGACAAGCCCGCAAACGCCATGTCGAACGGCATGCAGCAGCGGGTCGGCATCGCCCGCGCCTTTGCCCTCTCGCCCAAGCTTCTGTTGCTCGACGAACCCTTCGGCATGCTCGACAGCCTCACCCGCTGGGAGCTGCAGGAGGTGCTGATGGAGGTCTGGTCCCGCACCAAGGTGACCGCGATCTGCGTCACCCATGATGTCGACGAGGCGATCCTGCTGGCCGACCGGGTGGTGATGATGACCAACGGGCCCCAGGCTACCATCGGCAAGATCACCGACGTCGACCTGCCTCGCCCGCGCACCCGCAAGGCGCTGCTGGAGCACCCGGATTACTACACCTACCGGCAGGAGGTGCTCGATTTCCTGGAGGAATACGAGCACGGCGCGAAACCCAAGCCCAAAGCAGCCGCAAACCAGATTGCAGCGGAGTGAGACCATGACCCAGAAACTCGTCATTATCGGGGCCGGCATGGCCTCTGGCCGGGTGATCGAGCATCTGCTCGACGCGGACCCCGGCGCCTATGACATCACGCTTTTCAATGCCGAGCCGCGCGGCAATTACAACCGCATCATGCTGAGCCCGGTGCTGTCGGGTGAGAAGACCTATGAGGAGATCGTCACCCATTCGGACGCGTGGTACGCGGAGCGCGGCATCACCTGCCGGTTCGGCGAGCATGTGGTGAAGATCGACCCTGAGATGAAGGTGGTCGAGGGCGAAAACGGTCATGTTCCCTACGACAAGCTGGTGATCGCCACCGGCTCTGCCCCCTTCATCATCCCGGTGCCGGGCCACGACCTGCCGGGCGTGATCTCCTACCGCGATCTGGACGACACCAACGCAATGATCGACGCCGCCGCCAAGGGCGGCAAGGCGGTGGTGATCGGCGGCGGGCTCTTGGGGCTGGAAGCCGCCGCGGGGCTCAAGGAGCGCGGCATGGACGTGACCGTGCTGCACCTGATGGGCCACCTGATGGAGCGCCAGCTGGACGAGGCCGCGGGGTATCTCCTGCGCAAGGATCTGGAGGCGCGCGGTATCACCGTGAAGACCCAGGCCTCGACCAAGGCGATCCTGGGCGAGGACCGCGCCAAGGCGGTGCTTTTGGAAAGCGGCGAGACGCTGGGGGCCGATCTGGTCGTGATGGCGGTGGGCATCCGCCCGGAAACCCGGCTTGCCACTGACGCGCATCTGAATGTGGCGCGCGGGATCGAGGTGAACGCGCAGATGCAGACCTCCGACCCGGATATCTATGCCGTGGGCGAATGCGTGGAGTTTGACGGCCATCTGTTCGGCCTCGTCGCGCCGCTCTACGATCAGGCCAAGGTGCTGGCGGACAACCTGCTGGGCCAGCCGAATGCCTTTGCCGTCAAGGAACTGGCGACCAAGCTCAAGGTCACTGGCTGCGACCTGTTCAGCGCGGGCGACTTTGCCGGGGGCAAGACCCGCGAGGATATCGTCTTCCGCGACCCCGCCCGCGGCATCTACAAGCGGCTGGTCATCGAAGACGACCGGCTGATCGGCGCCGTGATGTACGGCGACACCGCCGACGGCAGCTGGTTCTTCGGTCTGATCAAGGACGGCACCGATATCGAGGAGATGCGCGAGACGCTGATATTCGGCCCGGCCTTTCAGGGGGGCACCTCCGCGGACCCTCTGTCAGCCGTTGCAGCCTTGCCGCCTGAGGCGGAGATTTGCGGCTGCAACGGCGTCTGCAAGGGACAGATCACCAGCGCCATCGAAGGCGGCGCCACCGACCTCGGCGCGATCCGCGCCAAAACCAAGGCCAGCGCCTCCTGCGGCACCTGCACCGGGCTGGTGGAACAGCTGCTGGCGGTGACGCTGGATGATGGCTATGCGGCGCCCCAGGCCCAGCCCATCTGCGGCTGCACCAGCCACACGCACGAGGACGTGCGCCGCCTGATCAAATCTCAGGAGCTGAAAAGCCAGGCCGCGGTCTGGCAGGAGCTTGGCTGGACCACCGCCAACGGCTGCCATATCTGCCGCCCGGCGGTGAATTACTACCTGCTGGCGGACTGGCCGCTGGAGTACCGGGACGATCCGCAAAGCCGTTTTGTGAACGAGCGCAAGCACGCCAACATCCAGAAAGACGGCACTTTCTCCGTGGTGCCGCGCATGTGGGGCGGTATCACAACCCCGGACGAGCTGCGCGCGATTGCCGATGCCGCCGACAAATACGATGTGCCGACGGTCAAGGTCACCGGCGGCCAGCGCATCGACCTGCTGGGCGTCAGGGGCGAGGACCTGCCCGGCATCTGGTCCGACCTGAACCGCGCCGGGCTGGTGTCGGGCCATGCCTATTCCAAGGGGCTGCGCACGGTGAAAACCTGTGTCGGCACCGACCATTGCCGCTTTGGCACCCAGGACTCCACGGGTCTGGGCATCAAGCTGGAAAAACACCTGTGGGGGTCATGGACGCCGCACAAGCTGAAGCTCGCGGTCTCCGGCTGCCCGCGCAACTGCGCTGAGGCGACCTGCAAGGACATTGGCGTGATTTGCGTCGACAGCGGATATGAAATTCACGTGGGCGGCGCCGCCGGCATGGAGATCAAGGGCACCGAGCTGCTGTGCAAAGTGGCGACCGAGGACGAGGCGATTGAGGTGATCTCCGCCATGACCCAGATCTACCGCGAAAACGCCAAGTACCTGGACCGGATCTACAAGTGGCTCGCCAAAGTGGGGCTGGACTGGGTCAAGGCGCAGATCGTCGACGACCTGGAAAACCGCAAGGCGCTGGCGGCCCGGTTCGAGCTGTCGCAATCCGTCTACCGCAAGGACCCCTGGGCCGAACACGCGCAGGACCGCACCACGCGGGCGCAATACGCGCCGCTAGCCAATCTCACACTGGAGGCCGCCGAATGAGCTGGATCGACATTGGCCATATCGACGACATCCCGCTGCACGGCGCGCGGGTGGTGAAGACGCCTGGGGGCTGCGTGGGCTTGTTCCGCACCGGCCCGCAGCAGGTCTTTGCCGCCGCCGACCGCTGCCCGCACAAGGGCGGGCCGCTTTCGGAAGGCATCGTGCACGGGCACAGCGTCACCTGCCCGCTGCACAACTGGGTCTTCGACCTGAACACAGGCCAGGCCCTGGGGGCGGATGAAGGCCGGATCGAGACCTATCCGCTGCGCGTCGAGGCGGGCCGCCTGCTGATCGACGGCACCGCCATCGGCAAGCGGAGCGCGGCGTGACGGCGGGCGGCACTCCGGCAGAGGTGCGCTCTGCCTGCCCCTATTGCGGCACCGGCTGCGGCCTGCTGCTGCGTCCGGACGGCCAGGGCGGGCTGGAGGTGCGCGGCGACCCGGACCACCCGGCCAACCGCGGGCGGCTGTGCTCCAAGGGGCTGGCACTGGGGGAGACGCTGGGACAGG
Source organism: Leisingera sp. G5_S3_59_S7 (assembly GCF_054968485.1). Taxonomy (NCBI): domain Bacteria; kingdom Pseudomonadati; phylum Pseudomonadota; class Alphaproteobacteria; order Rhodobacterales; family Roseobacteraceae; genus Leisingera; species Leisingera sp. G5_S3_59_S7. Next base: position 37,115 of record NZ_JBQKUH010000007.1, on the reverse strand, counting down.
AGGGCCGCCTGCTGGCGCCGCGGGTGAACGGCCGGGACACCGGCTGGGACAGCGCGCTGGACCTGGTCGCCGCCAAGTTCCAGAAAGCCGTGGAGCAGCACGGCCCGGACAGCGTCGGCTTTTACCTGTCGGGCCAGATGCTGACCGAAGACTATTACGTCGCCAACAAGCTGATGAAGGGTTTTCTCGGCTCCGCCAATATCGACACCAACTCGCGCCTGTGCATGGCTTCGACCGTCGCGGGGCACAAACGCGCCTTTGGCACCGACACGGTGCCCGGCACCTATGAGGATCTCGACGAGGCCGATCTGATCGTGCTGGTGGGGTCAAACCTCGCCTGGTGCCACCCGGTGCTGCACCAGCGCATTCTGGCCGCACGGGCGGCGCGCGGCACCAAACTGGTGGTGATCGACCCGCGCCGCACCGCCAGCTGCGATCAGGCGGACATGCACCTGAAGCTAGGGGCGGGCAGCGATGTGGCACTGTTCAACCGCCTGCTGGCCGCGCTTTATGAGGGCGGCGCGCTGGATGCGGACTATCTGCGCCATGTGGAGGGGCTGGGCGCAGCGCTGGAGGCCGCCTTTGCCGCGGATGCTGCGGTGACCGGGCTGGAGGCGACCGAGATCGCGGAGTTCTGCGATCTGTGGAGGCGGACCGGAAAGGTCGTGACCATCTTCAGCCAGGGGGTGAACCAGTCCAGCTCGGGAACCGACAAGGTGAATGCGATCCTGAATTGCCACCTGGCAACGGGGCGGATCGGCAAGCCTGGCTGCGGGCCATTCTCAGTCACCGGCCAGCCCAATGCCATGGGCGGGCGCGAGGTTGGCGGGCTGGCCAATATGCTGGCCTGCCACATGGATCTGGAAAACGCCCGGCACAGGGCTGCGGTGCAGGACTTCTGGGGCGCGCCTGCGATGCCGGAACGCGCGGGCTTGAAAGCCGTCGACCTGTTCCGCGCCGCGGGCGACGGGCGGCTCAAGGCGCTGTGGATCATCCACACCAACCCGGCCGTGACGATGCCGGAGGCCGATGCCGTCTCCGCTGCCATCAAGGCCTGCGACTTTACCGTGGTCAGCGACATCACCGCCGCGACCGATACCGCGCGGCTGGCAGATGTACTGCTGCCCGCCGCCGCCTGGGCGGAAAAGGACGGCACCGTCACCAACTCGGACCGCACCATCAGCCGCCAGCGCGCGGTTCTGCCGCCGCCCGGCCAAGCCCGCCCGGACTGGGACATTCTGGCAGACGTTGGCAGGCGCATGGGCTGGGCTGCAGCTTTTGACTACCAGTCGCCGGCGCAGATCTTCCGCGAACATGCAGCACTGTCGGGCCTTGCGGGCCGTTTCGGGCTGGACTTCGATATCTCCGGTCTCAGCGGCCTGTCCGATGCAGGCTATGATGGGCTGGCGCCGGTGCGCTGGCCGGTCAGCCGCCGCCGGGGCGGGCGCTTCTTTGCGGACGGCCGGTTTTATCACCCGGACGGCAAGGCACGGATGCTGCCCGTCCGCTGCCAGCCGCCGGCGGCTGCCACTGACAGAGAGTTTCCGTTCCGCCTGAACACCGGCCGCATCCGCGATCAATGGCATACGATGACCCGGACGGCCCAGTCTCCGCGCCTGTCAGGGCATCTTGGCGAACCCTTCGCCGACATTCACCCGGACGACGCCGCGGACCTGGGGGTAAAGCCCGCGGACCTGCTGCGTCTGCGCAGCCCGCACGGGCAGGCGATCCTGCGGGCGCGGATCACGGCGGATGTCCAGCCCGGCGACCTGTTCGTGCCGATTCACTGGACCGGGGAAACAGCACCTTCGGCGCGTATCGCGTCTCTTGTTGCCGCGGCGGCCGACCCGGTCTCCGGACAACCCGAAAGCAAGGCCTCTGTGGCGGCAGCCGAACGCTTTCAAGCGTCCTGGTACGGCTTTGCCGTGTCCTGCCGGCCCATGGCCCCCGGAACGACCCCCGGAACGGACTACTGGGCCTTGGCGCGGACACAGACCGGCTACCGCGCGGAGTTGGCAGGCGCGGCGCCGCTCCGCGATCCGGAGGCCGCAGCGCGCCAGCTGTTCGCCCTGCCGGATGCCGCGATCCAGATGATGACGGACAGCCGCAAGGGCATTGCCCGGGTGGCCCTCCACCAAAGCGGCAGGCTGGCGGCGGCGCTGTTCATTGCGCCGCAGCCAATTGCCGTCCGCCGCAGCTACCTGGCCGGACTGCCCGGCACCTGCACATCCGGCGTGCTGACCGGTCAGCCGCCCGAAGACCTGCCGGACGCGGGCCCGCTGGTGTGCGCCTGTTTCAATGTCGGGGCAAATACGATTCTGCGCGCCATCGAAACGGGCCGCCTCCTCAGTGCCGCTGATGTCGGTGCGGCGCTGCAAGCGGGCACCGGCTGCGGATCCTGCCGTTCGGAAATCACCGCGCTGCTGGCCCGCCGGCGCTGCAAACCGGCCGCAGAATAGAGCTTGCGCAGCCCCCTCCCCCGGTTCACGCGCTCTGCTCTGGGGTCCCGGCCCTAGTTCAACCGCCCCTTGCGGAGTTCAATCAGCCCCCGCAGCGCCCTCATGAACACGCCGCGGTCACGATGGCCGACTTGCGACAGCATGGTGAGCACTTCGCGCTGGTCCCGCTCCAGCGCATCGCAGGACCGGGAGTTCTCAGGCGACACCATGTGGGCCCTTGAAACCAGCAGCGCAAGCGACTTTTGGTCCAGTCCGTCGGTTAGTTCAGACCAAAAGCCAAGGCTTCTCCCCGAAGCCTCGCTGGCCTTCCTGAGAAGCTCAAGCTCGCGCCGGGAACAGCCCCTGCCGCTCCCTCCGGCGCGATGCATCTTTCCGTCTGTCCACTCCAATGGAAACTCACCCGCTGATAAACGCTACACACGCATTGATTGTTGATGCCTTGGCTGATACGTGTCAACTATTGGTTTAATAATTCACATATGTAAACTTTTGAGGTGCATATGATAGCCGACCGTATTGATGCCGCCTGCAAGATCGCAGGCGTAAGATTAAAAACAGCCTGCACGATTTCCGGGGTCAATTACGGCACCCTCAGAAGCCAGATGAGGAACAACCGGGAAATCCCCGCGTCCTCTTTGGCGCTGCTGTCCGCCGGCTTGTGCATCCCCATTCAGTTCTTTTTCGACCTGCCCGGCGGAAACCACGCCTCCGCAGCCAAACTCAACCGATGGCGGGCGGCCGAAACCGCCAATACCGAACTTGCCGCGTGCTCCAGGGCCGGATTCAATGTCACGACGGACCACATCCTGGACTGGTTCCACCAGGAGGGAGGGCAGCTGCAGAACTGGGAGTGGTTCGAGGACCAGGTTGACCTTTATGAGCCCCTCGAACCCACAGACCGGATTATGCACCCGATCCAGATCGGCAAACGCAGCGCCGCGGCAGAGCGGCTTATGCTTGCCGGGAACCGTGATTTCTACCGCATCGTCGGAACCTTCGAAGAGAGGATTATCCAGCGCGCGATGCAGTCGCACAGGATGCTCGAAGAGGTTCCCTACATTGTGACGGACGAAGTGCTGGACGTGATCATCAAGGGGCTGAGGGTGCGGGGCGGCTACCGCAAGGTGACGATGCGGGTGACCGGCCCCCAAGGGGCGCCGGTCACTGCGGTTTTCTCAAAGATTACCTGGCTCGACACTGCTGACAATGTGCGAGAAATGGACTGCGTTGAGGCCTAGGATCATCTGATCGTTTGCCAGGCCCTCCGGCACCGGATCCGACCAGCAGATCGCATTCCGGTACTTGCCGTTAAAGCCGTAATCGTCAGCAAGGCGGCGGTGCTTGTAGGCAATGATCGTGTACATCCAATCAAAATCCCACCGCGTGGCGGCCAGCAGCTTCACATATTGCGCAAAGTCGCCAAGCCTGCGGATGCCGCCCCGTTCGTCCGGCGCAACCTCGATGCCGCCAAAGTAGATCAGCCTGCCCCGCAGTTCATCGACCAGCGGCTGCGAGACGCTCGCTACAACCTCGTCGCGGCCGCCGTACCGGGAGGCCGCAAGGCCCCGGAAGTAGTTGCCGAAGTCCTTGCCGCCAAGATCCACGCTCTTGGCTGAGATGCAGGTAATGCAACGGTCCTCCCGCTTCAGGAACAGCCAGAATGCCCGGCCTGACTCAAGGTCATCGTCACTGACTTCGGACATCGGATGGACGCGCTTCTTGCCCACATCCTCCAGCAGGGCCGGCAGCTCTTGAGGGTCTGTGCACACGTAAAGCGTCAGGCCCTCGGCGTTGAACCTGCCTTCAATGGCCCGCATGTGTGTGAGGATGCTCTTACGTTCCATGTTTTTCTCCTTACAAAAATGGAATGCTGCACTCGCAAGGCGGGTGCAGGAGTAAGATTCCCTCATTTTTGGTTGTAAAACAGGTCTTTCCCGCAGGATGCGGATCACCGGATCAGGGAAGCACCAGGAATTCTGCAGGCCGCCCGGTTTCCAGCAGCGGAAAGGCAAATTTACCGTTCTTGAAGCGGGCGCCTGCGGCGTGGGATCCGGCGCAGGCAGCCCGAACCGGGCAGGTTTCGCACCTGCCCGTCCGGTTTACAGGCGGGCCAGCCGGTGGAAACGGTCAATAGCTCTGGTTCAGCTCATCCGCGGCGGGGATTTCGCGCTCGCGCCGGGCGATATACTCCAGCAGTTCTTCGTTCTTCGCCTCGTCCAGCTTGGGCTCCTGGTATTCCGCCAACAGCTTTCTGGCGCGCTTCAGGGCGCGTTCGGTGATCTCGGCGCTGCCCTCGGCCTGCCATTGCTCGATGGAGTTGTTGTCGAACAGCTCCGGCATGAAAAACGCCTCCTGGAAGTTCTCCTGAGTGTGCGGATGCCCCAGGTAGTGGCCGCCGGGGCCGACATCCGGCACCGCCGCCAGCGCCTGATCGAAGTCATGCCATTTCGGGCCTTCCGCCATCCGGCAAGCCATCGCGCATTGCTCCGCGTCCACGATGAATTTAGCAACCGAGCAGTGCATCCCCGCCTCATTCCAGCCCGCCGAGTGCCAGATGTAGTTGGCGCCCGCGTGAATGACCGCCGACAGCGTTGTGGCCGATTCATAGCCCGCCTGCGCGTCGAATGTCTTGGCGCCGCCCAGGGTGCTGGAGGTCCGCCACGGCACCCCGTAGTACCGCGCCATCTGGCCGATCATGAAGTTCATCAAGCTGATTTCCGGCGTGCCGGCCATCGGCGCGCCGGATTTCATGCTGACGGTCGACAGGTAGTGGCCATAGATCGCAGGCGCGCCCTTGCGGATCACCTGGGTATAGGCCAGCGCGCTCAGCGCTTCGGCGTTCAGCTGCGCCACGGTGGCCGGGACCGAGGCCGGGGTGTTGGCGCCGCCCAGCACAAAGGGTGAGCACAGCACCGGCTGGTTTCGCCGGCAGAACGCCCGCATCGCCCCCAGCATGGTTTCATCCCAGACCAGCGGCGAGTTGCCGTTGCAGTTGCCGGTGGTGACCGGGTGGTCCTCCAGGAAATCCGCGCCGAACAGAATCGCGCACATCTCCATCACGTCCTCGGCGTTCTTGGGACTGGTGGTCATGCCCATGAACGTCTTGTCGGAGTATTTCATCGACGAATAGGTGATCCGCAGATGCCGCTGGCTGATCGGGTGATCATAAGGCTCGACAATATGGTGGGCGGAGGAGTGCAGCGCCGGCATCATATGCGCCAGCTTGTGGAACATCGCCAGGTCGTCCAGCGTCGGATTGCGCCGCACATCGTCCAGGCCGCACAGGAACGGCGCGCCGGTCATCGGCACAAAGATCGAATGCTTGCCGCCCAGGCGCACGTTCTTTTCCGGGTCGCGCGCGTGATAGGTGAAATCGCTGGGGATGGTGGCAATCAGCTCCCGGACCAGGCCGCGGTCCAGATAGACCAGTTCACCCTCGACCTTGGCGCCGGCGCGCTTCCAGTCCTCCAGCGCGATGGGATCGCGGAACTGGACACCCACGTTTTCCAGAATGCCCATCGAGGCGTTGTCGATCATTTCGACCTGGGCGCCGTCCATCACCTCGCACCAGGGAATATTGCGGCTGAGGCCCGGCAGCATGTTGAAATCCGGTGCGGTGCGCAGGGCACGGCGGGCGGTGCGGCCGCCGGAGCGGGCGCGGGGGGCAGTGGCGTGTTCAGTCATCGCGGGGGTCTCCTTTGAGGCCGAGTTTCACTGAATGTCTGCGGGTCCACCTGCAGGATTCCGAAATGCGGTTGCAAAAACCGACACTCTGTTAAAAGGATCCGCCGCGGACCGCGGGACCGCTGCCCGGCAGCGGTGCCCGTTCGAGGGGGCACAGCGCCCGCCGGCGCAGGATTAGACCCTGAATAGAGCCTGATACTGCTGATCCGGCAGGACTTTCCGGTCGGCTGCGACTCGCCCTTCGCCACCCGCTTGGATGCTGCACACGCGCCACGGATTTTGCAGACAAGAATTTTGCGCCCTCCCCTCCCCTGCCCGTTTGATGGAGGGTTTTAATGTTTAGTTTCATCGCCTTACGCGAAAACTTGATGCGGGTTCCGCAATCCGGCAGAAATCCGCAGAACACGTCTGCAACCTGTAAATGAAGGAATCTATTGCAAAACGCTGTTCGCATTGCGTATAGAAACGATAAATAAAGCGCTGACGCAAAACAGCGTTACTACCGAGAGGGCAGCAGTTGGCAGTAGCACTCCACATCAATCAGCGAATCCGCGAGAACGCGGAGAACCTCAGTGCGGCCCTCGAAAGCCACATGCTGGCGAGTTTCGCGCCGGATGCAAGGAAGGAATTGCGGCTGTTCAGCGCCGGGGAAGCGGCGGAAATGCTGGGCATTTCCCCCAGTTTCCTGCGCAAGCTGCATTTTGACGGCAAATTCCCCGAGGTGCACACCACACCGGGCGGGCGGCGCCACTATTCCGCCGCCGATCTGCTGGAAATGCGCAAGGTCCTGGATGCCTCGGCCAAGACGCCGGGCACCTACCTGCGCGGCCGCCGCGAGGGCGACAAGGTGCAGGTGCTGTCCTTCCTGAACTTCAAGGGCGGATCGGGCAAGACCACATCGTCCATCCACACCGCGCAGCGGCTGGCGCTCAAGGGCTACCGGGTGCTGGCGGTGGATATCGACCCGCAGGCGTCGCTGACGACGCTTTTCGGCTATAGGCCGGAGGTCGATTTCCTTGAGACAGGGACGATTTATGACGCAATCCGCTATGATGACCCCCTGCCCCTGCGCCAGATCATCCAGCAGACCTATTTCACCGGCCTGGACCTGGCGCCCGGCGGGCTGATCCTGCAGGAATTCGAGCATGAGACCCCGCAGGCGCTGATCAACAACGTGCAGCCCGCGTTTTTCGCGCGCATGGCCGCGGCACTGGAGGAGGTCGAGAAGGATTACGACGTGATCATCTTCGACTGCCCGCCGCAGCTGGGGTATCTGACAATGTCGGCGCTCTGCGCCTCCACCGGCGTGATCATCACCGTGGTGCCGAACATGCTCGACATTGCCTCGATGTCGCAGTTCCTGCAGATGTCAGCCGAACTGCTGGATGTTGTCTCCAATGCCGGGGCAGCTCTGGAGTTCGATTTCCTGCGCTTCCTGATCAACCGGTACGAGCCCAACGACGGTCCGCAGCAACAGGTGGTTGCATTCATGCGGCAGCTGTTCGGCGAGGAGGTCATGGTTGCCCCGATGCTGAAATCCACTGCGATTTCCGATGCGGGCCTGACCCAGCAGACGGTTTACGAGGTCGAAAGATCCCAGTTTCACAGGTCAACCTATGACCGTGCGGTCGATTCACTGAATCAAGTTAACGATGAAATAGAGTCGCTCCTTCAACAAGCATGGAGGCGTTGATGGCACGCAAAGGCATTCTCAGCACAGCACTCAGCAGCCCGGCAGCATCCGCTGGCGGGCCGAAACCCAAGATGATGCCGCGCGGCGCGGTCGGGGCGCTGCAATCCTCGCTCAGCAAGCTGCAGGAAAGCGCGGTGCAGGAGATCGACACCGCGCTGATCGACGATGCCGGCTATGAGGACCGGCTGGGTATGGACGGGGCCGCCTTCAACCAGCTGAAGGACAGCCTGCAGACCTATGGCCAGCAGGTGCCGGTGCTGCTGCGCCCGCACCCGCAGACACCGGGACGGTTCGAAATCGTCTATGGCCGCCGCCGCCTGAAGGCGCTGCGCGAACTGGGCATGGCCGTCAAGGCGATGGTGCGGCAGCTGGACGACCACGCGCTGGTGATGGCCCAAGGCCAGGAAAACACCTCGCGCCAGGACCTCAGCTTTATCGAAAAGGCCGCCTTTGCGGCGCAGCTGCAGGCCGATGGCTATGGACGGCAGACAATTGCCGCCGCGCTGTCGATCGACCTGCCGATGGTATCGCGGATGCTGAAGGTCGGCACCGCCTTTGATCTGCCCTTCCTGCGGGCGATCGGCTCTGCCCCCGGCATCGGCCGCGACCGCTGGATGATGCTGGTCAAGCTGTTCAACGATCCCGCAGCACGGGCCCGGGCGATCACCCGGACAAACCGGCCCGATTTCACGACCTATGACTCCGACGGGCGGTTCGAGGCCGTTCTGAAACATGCCCAGAACGTGCCGCAAGAGCCGGAACCGGCCCCTGCCCCGCCGAAAACCCGCACCCTCCCCGGCAGCAACGGGGCTGAGGTCGCGGGCATCAAGACCACCGCCAAGGGTATCACCCTGACGATCTCAGCCAAGGACGCGCCGGGCTTTGACACCTGGTTCGACATTAACGCGGAAGAGATCATGGCAGAACTTCACGGCCGCTGGCAGCAAGACCAGCCTGAGCAGCCGGAAGACTGAGCAAGAGCAGAAACAAAAAGGACAGGAGGCACGAGCAGCAGGCAAAAGAAAAGCCCCCCAGGACATTACATCCCAGAAGGCCGTTCTCAGATTTAGCACCTTTGGAATAGCCTCTCAGACTCGTCAGTGTCAACTCCATGCGCCGCATGGGGGCGGGTATTTTTTGTCTTTCGTGAAAAAAAGATGGAACATGCGTCCCAAATCGCGTTTGGGCGGATGGATCAGCGCGGCCGGCTGGCGGGTACTCACGACAAGTGGGACCTTCTGGCTGCGCTCACCCATGCCGCTGCGGAATTCGAACTGAGCCACCGCACCCTTGGGGTGCTCAAGGCCCTGCTGACCTTCCTGCCGGAACGCGCACTCAGCGCGGAGCCGGACAGCGCCATTGTCTTCCCCTCGAACCGCAAGCTGATGGAGCGGCTCAATGGGATGCCTGAAAGCACCCTGCGCCGCCATCTGGCAACCCTCACGCGGCTGGGAATTGTCAGCCGGAAGAACAGCCCCAACCGCAAGCGTTATGCCCGCCGCAGCGGCGATGACACGGCGCTGGCCTTCGGCTTTGACCTGTCCCCCCTCGCCCGCCACGCAGGCCAGATCTTTGACGCCGCGCTGGCGGCCAAGGCCCGGGCTGAGCATTTGGCGGTTCTGCGCGACCGTGTGGCCGTGCTGCGGCAGCAGCTGATGGACCTGGCGGACACTGCCGCTGACCTGTTGGAAGCCGCCCGCAAGCTGCTGCGCCGCAAACCCTGCGAGGCAGAGCTGACCCGGATGGCTGCGGCACTGCAGGAAGAAATTGCCCGCCGGACACCGGAAGACCCGCCCCGGCAAACCGCACTGCCTGCGCGCCAAATGAGCGGCAGCACCGGCCAGAATGAGCGGCACATACAGTATTCAATAAAAAAAGATTCTGACTCTGAAGGGCCGCAGGCCGAAGCCTCCTGCTCTGACCCGGTGCGCACTGAGGCAGAGGATGGGACTGCTGAGAAAACAAGTGACCTGAGCACCGTTGTGCGCGCCTGTCCCGAGGTGCAAAGCTATTACCCCGGCAGGCTGCGCAGCTGGCAGGATGCCGACAGGATTGCCGAGATGCTGTCACCGATGATAGGGATCGAATTGCCCGTTCTCAGCGACGCCCGTGCCGCGATGGGCCGCAAAGATGCGGCAACCGCCGTGATGTGCATCCTGGAAAAGCTGGCAACCATCCGCAGCCCTGGCGCCTACTTGCGGCGGCTGGCGCAAAAGGCCCGGGCGGGTCAATTCTCCACCGCACCGATGCTGAATGCGCTGCTGCAAAAGGGACAGCGGGCGGAAATTGTCAGCTGACAATTTTCAGTCCTGCGGGGGGTGCAGCCTGCCGGTCCCGGCAAACACCCTGCCCCGCGCCTTGGCTGAACTGCGTTTTTGCTGGCCCCTGCAGCGAAATTGTCAGCTGACAATTTTTCTCCCGGCCGATGTGCGCAGCTTACCGAACGGTCATGGTCCGCGCGTTTTTAGAGGCCGCCCCGCCCTTGTGTCGTGCAGGAGAACGCGCGCCGCTATAATTGTCAGCTGACAATTTTCCTCTGCCGCCGCGTCCGGATGATCCGGGCCATTGCTTTCCGGGCCAGCCCGCGGCCACAGTGACGGGACCGCTCCCAGCCAAGGATCCCGCCGCCCTTGCTTTCCATCCTGCAGAACCGGACCTACCGGCATTTGTTCCTGGCCCAGATCGTCGCGCTGACCGGCACCGGGCTGGCAACCGTGGCGCTGGGGCTCTTGGCCTTTGACCTGGCAGGCGAACGCGCCGGGCTGGTGCTGGGCACTGCGCTGACGATCAAGATGGTGGCCTATGTCACCGTGGCGCCCATCGCCGCCGCCTGGGCAGAGCAGACGGACCGGCGCAAAATGCTGATCGGCCTGGACCTGGTGCGGATGGCGGTGGCGGTTTGTCTGCCGTTCGTTTCCGAGGTCTGGCAGGTCTATGTGCTGATCTTCGTGCTGCAATCCGCCTCTGCCGGGTTCACGCCCGCCTTCCAGGCCTCGATCCCCGATGTGCTGACGGAGGAGAAGGACTACACCCGGGCGCTGTCGCTGTCGCGGCTGGCGTTTGAGCTGGAGAGCCTGGCGAGCCCGATGCTGGCCGCGGCGCTGCTGCTGGTGGTCAGTTCCGGCACCCTGTTCTGGGGCACCGCGGCGGGGTTCGCCGGGTCGGCCCTGCTGCTGCTGACAATCGCGCTGCCGTCACCCGCGCCCAAGGCGCCGCGCCCGGTTTGGGAGCGCACCACCCGCGGCATCCGCAATTACTTGAGGACCCCGCGGCTGCGCGGGCTCTTGGCGCTGAACTGGGTGGTGTCCGCCATCGGCGCTATGGTGATCGTCAACACGGTGGTGCTGGTGCGCGCAGGCATGGCGCTGCCCGAAAGCTCGGTGGCGCTGGCGCTGGCGGCGTTCGGCGGCGGCTCGATGCTGTCGGCCATGCTGCTGCCGCGGCTGCTGGAGCGGCTGCCGGACCGGACCGTGATGCTGGCCGGGGCAGGGCTGGGCATAGCTGCCATGGCCATCCTCGCACTGGCGGCCTTGGCCCAGCCGCTCACGTTTGCACGGCTGGCAATCGGATGGGCGGTGATCGGCGCGGGCTACTCCGCGGTGCTGACACCTTCGGGGCGGCTGCTGGCGCGCTCGGCCCATGCGGCGGACCGCCCCGCGGTCTTTGCCGCGCAGTTCACCCTGTCGCATGCCTGCTGGCTGCTGTTCTACCCGCTGTCGGCCTGGCTGATGGCCGCCTGGGGCGGGGGCGCGGCGATGCTGGCGCTGGCGCTGCTGGCCGCGGCAGGGCTGATCGCCGCGCAGCGCCTGTGGCCCAGGGACAGCGCATCCCCCGTTGCGCACAGCCACCCTGATCTGCCGCCGGACCACCCGCATTTGCAGGGCGCCCGCCCGCATGCGCATCCGATCATCATCGACGATCTGCACCCGCAATATCCGCAGCAAACGCCGCGCTGACACACCATGGCAGGGGGCCCGGCCCCCATTTTTATGACTAGACATAACCGCCAAATTGCGTAGTTTATTGCCGCAACGGCAATAAAGGGAGTCGGGCATCCGATGACAGGGGAGTTTGTTCTGACAGGCGCGCGGCTGGCCACGATGGCCAGTTCGGACACGCCCTATGGCCTGATTGAGGACGGCGCGGTCGCGGTCTCGGGCGGCAGGATCGTCTGGGCCGGTCCGCGGGAAAAATTGTCAGCTGACAATTTTCCGTGGGAGCAGCGCGACCTGGGCGGTCGGCTGGTCACGCCGGGCCTGATCGACTGCCACACCCATATCGTCTTTGGCGGCAACCGGGCGATGGAGTTCGAGATGCGCCTCAATGGCGCGTCATATGAGGAAGTCGCCAGGGCAGGGGGCGGCATCGTCTCCACCGTTTCCGCCACCCGCGAGGCCTCGCTGGAGCAGCTGGTGCAGGACGCGCTGCCGCGGCTGGATGCGCTGATCGCCGAAGGTGCTGCGGTGGTGGAGGTGAAATCCGGCTACGGGCTGGATCTGGACACCGAACTCAACATGCTGCGCGCCGCCCGCCGCCTGGGCGAGCTGCGCCCGGTGACGGTGAAAACCACCTTCCTCGGCGCCCATGCGACGCCTGCTGAGTACAAAGGCCGCGACGATGACTACATCGGCGAGGTCTGCATCCCGGCGCTGCGCGCCGCCCATGCGGAGGGGCTGGTGGATGCAGTGGATGGCTTCTGCGAAAACATCGCCTTTGCGCCTGCGCAGATCGAACGGGTGTTCAAAGTGGCGCAGGAGCTGGGCCTGCCGGTTAAACTGCACGCCGAACAGCTGAGCCATCAGGGCGGCACCAAGCTGGCCGCGGACTACGGCGCGTTGTCAGTCGATCACGTGGAATACGCCACCGAGGACGACGCCAGGGCGATGGCCGCCTCCGGCTCCGTTGCGGTGATCCTGCCCGGCGCGTTTTACACCATCCGTGAAACCCAGGCGCCGCCCATTGAGCACTTCCGCGCCCACGGCGTGCCGATGGCTCTGGCGACCGACTGCAACCCGGGCTCCTCGCCGCTGACTTCCTTGCTGCTGACCATGAATATGGGCTGCACCCTGTTCCGCATGACCCCGGAGGAGGCGCTGGCAGGCGTCACCCGCAACGCAGCCCGCGCGCTGGGTCTGCCAGACCGGGGACAGATCGCTGCCGGTATGCGCGCCGATCTGGCGGTCTGGGACGTGGAAACGCCCGCAGAGCTCGCCTACCGCATCGGCTTCAACCCGCTTTACACCCGTATCTATGAGGGCACCCAATGATCGAGATGATCCCCGGCACGGTAACGCTGGCCACGCTGGAAGATATCTACCGCAACCTGACCCCTGCCAAACTCGACGCCTCCGCCCGCGAGCCGGTGGAGGCCGCCGCGAAGATGGTTGCAGATGCCGCTGCCGGAGAGGACGCCGTCTATGGCATCAACACCGGTTTCGGCAAGCTGGCCTCAACCAAGATCGCACCGGAAGACACCGCCACCCTGCAGCGCAACCTGATCCTCAGCCATTGCTGCGGGGTAGGGGAGGCACTGCCGGAGGACAAGACCCGGCTGATGATGACGCTGAAACTGCTGTCGATGGGCCGCGGCGCGTCCGGTGTGCGCTGGCTGGTGATCGAGCAGATAGAACAGATGCTGGAACGCGGCGTGGTGCCGGTGATCCCGTCGCAGGGCTCCGTCGGCGCATCGGGCGACCTGGCACCGCTGGCGCATATGGCGGCGGCGATGATCGGGGCAGGGGAGGCCACATATGAGGGCACCCGCATGTCCAGCGCGGAAGCGCTGAAAAAGGCCGGGCTGGAGCCTATTGTGCTGGGTCCCAAGGAGGGGCTGGGGCTGATCAACGGCACTCAGTTTTCGACCGCCTGCGCGCTGGCGGGGCTGTTTGACGCCTGGCGCATGGCAGAGGCGTCGATGGCGATTGCGTCGCTCACCACCGACGCGATCATGGGCTCCACCGCGCCCTTGGTCGCGGACATCCACTCCCTGCGCGGCCATGCGGGGCAGATCGACGTGGCCCGCGAAATGCGCGCGATCATGGACGGTTCGGAGATCCGCGAGAGCCACCGCGAAGGCGACACCCGCGTGCAGGATCCCTATTGCATCCGCTGCCAGCCGCAGGTGGTGGGCGCGGCGCTGGACGTGTTGCGGATGGCCGCCAAAACGCTGGAGATCGAAGCCAACGCCGTCACCGACAACCCGCTGGTGCTGGTGAACGAAGGCCGCATCGTCTCCGGCGGCAATTTCCATGCTGAATACGTGGGCTTTGCCGCGGATCAGATCGCGCTGGCGGTGGCCGAAATCGGCGCCATCGCGCAGCGCCGGGTGGCGCTGATGGTCGATCCCACGCTCAGCCACGACCTGCCGCCGTTCCTGACGCCCGATCCGGGGCTGAACTCCGGTTTCATGATCGCCGAGGTGACCACCGCCGCACTGATGAGTGAGAACAAGCATTTGGCGAATCCTTGCGTCACAGACTCAACCCCGACGTCAGCCAACCAGGAGGACCACGTGTCCATGGCCGCCCACGGCGCGCTGCGGCTGTCGAAGATGAATGCGAACCTGTCGGTGATCCTGGGCGTCGAAATGCTCTGTGCCGCGCAAGGGGTGGAGGCGCGCGCTCCGCTGCAGACCTCAACGCGCCTGCAGGACGTGCTGGCAATGCTGCGCGAGGAGATCCCCTCGCTGGCCGAGGACCGTTACCTGGCGCCCGACATTGAAACCGCCAGCGCCATGGTCCGCGCAGGCCGGGTTGCAGCGGCTGCGGGCGTGGAGGTGACGGCATGATCGACGTCACCCAAGGCACCTCGCCGCTGGTGCTGGGGCTGCCCCACACCGGCACCGATGTGCCGCCGGAGGTCTGGGAGCGTCTGAACGAGACCGGCCGGGCGCTGGCCGATACGGATTGGCACATTCACGACCTGTACGAAGGGCTGGTGGAGGAGATCACAACCGTCCGCACCCCCATCCACCGCTATGTGATCGACGTGAACCGCGATCCCGCCGGTATCAGTCTCTATCCAGGGCAAAACACCACCACATTGGTGCCCTTGACCGATTTTGACGGGCTGCCGATCTGGCGCGACGGGCAAGAGCCGGACGAGGCCGAAATCACCCGCCGCCGCGACGCCTATCACGCGCCCTATCACGCGGCGCTGGCGGCAGAGCTGGAGCGGGTGAAGGCCATTCACGGCTTTGCCATCCTCTATGACTGCCACTCGATCCGCGGCGACATCCCCTTCCTGTTCGAGGGCCGCCTGCCGGATTTCAATGTGGGCACCAACATGGGCGAAACCTGCGATGCGTCCATCGAGGCGCTGACCGTGGCCCATTGCGAGGCGGCGGAGGGCTATACCTCCACCCTCAACGGGCGCTTCAAGGGCGGCTGGACCACCCGCCACTACGGGCGGCCTGCGGACGGCCTGCACTCCATCCAGATGGAGCTGGCGCAGGCCACCTACTGCCAGGAAAGCCCGCCCTGGACCTACCTGCCGGAGCGCGCGGAGCAACTGCGCGCCCATCTCACCAAAATTCTCACCGATCTTCAGACCTGGAGGCCCGCATGAGCGATCCCCGCAAGAACACCCGCGACATCTTCCCGCCCACCGGCCCGGAGCTCAACGCCAAGTCCTGGATGACCGAGGCGCCGCTCAGGATGATGATGAACAACCTGCATCCCGACGTCGCCGAAAACCCGCATGAACTGGTGGTCTACGGCGGCATCGGCCGCGCCGCGCGCACCTGGCAGGATTTCGACCTGATCGTCGAGACCCTCAAGAACCTTGAGGAAGATCAGACCCTTATGGTGCAGTCGGGCAAGCCGGTCGGCGTGTTCCAGACCCACAAGGACGCGCCCCGCGTGCTGATCGCCAACTCCAACCTGGTGCCGCATTGGGCCAATTGGGACCACTTCAACGAGCTCGATAAGAAGGGCCTGATGATGTACGGCCAGATGACGGCCGGCTCCTGGATCTATATCGGCACGCAGGGCATCGTGCAGGGCACCTATGAAACCTTTGCCGAAGCCGGGCGCCAGCACTTCGGCGGCGACTTGACCGGCAAGTGGATCCTGACCGGCGGTCTGGGCGGCATGGGCGGCGCGCAGCCTTTGGCGGCGGTCTTTGCCGGGGCATCCTGCCTGGCGGTGGAGTGCAATCCCGACAGCATCGACTTCCGCCTGCGCACCAAATACCTGGACGAGAAGGCTGAAACTCTCGACGAGGCGCTGGAGATGATCGAGCGCTGGACCGCCGCGGGCGAGGCGAAATCCGTGGGCCTCTTGGGCAACGCGGCAGAGATCTTCCCTGAACTGGTGAAGCGTGCGGAGGCAGGCGGCATCCGCCCCGATATCGTGACCGACCAGACCTCGGCGCATGATCCGGTCAACGGCTACCTGCCGCTGGGCTGGACCATGGGCGAGTGGAAGGAACGCCGCGAGAGCGACAAGAAAGCGGTGGAAAGGGCCGCCCGCGCCTCAATGAAGGTGCAGGTGAAAGCGATGTGCGATTTCCACGCGATGGGCGTTCCGACCGTCGATTACGGCAACAACATCCGTCAGATGGCGCTGGAGGAAGGGCTGGAGAACGCCTTTGACTTCCCCGGTTTCGTGCCCGCCTACATCCGCCCGCTGTTCTGCCGCGGCATCGGCCCGTTCCGCTGGGCGGCGCTGTCCGGCGATCCGGAGGATATCCGTAAGACCGACGCCAAGATGAAGGAGCTGTTCCCCGAGAACGAAGGGCTGCACCGCTGGCTGGACATGGCGCAGGAACGCATCGCGTTCCAGGGCCTGCCCGCGCGGATCTGCTGGATCGGTCTCGGCGACCGCCACAAGGCCGGCCTCGCGTTCAACGAGATGGTCCGCAACGGCGAGCTGTCGGCGCCGGTGGTGATTGGCCGCGACCATTTGGATAGCGGCTCGGTGGCGTCCCCCAACCGCGAGACCGAGGCGATGATGGACGGCTCCGACGCTGTCTCCGACTGGCCGCTGCTGAACGCGCTTTTGAACACCGCCTCCGGTGCCACCTGGGTGTCGCTTCACCACGGCGGCGGCGTTGGCATGGGCTTCTCGCAGCATTCCGGCGTGGTGATCTGCTGCGACGGCAGCGAGGACGCCGACCGCCGCATCGGACGCGTGCTGTGGAACGACCCGGCCACCGGTGTCATGCGCCATGCGGATGCGGGATATGACATTGCCAAGGATTGCGCGCGCGAGCACGGGCTGAACCTGCCCGGCATCCTGGGCTGATTGAGAGAAGGCTGAAATCCGGCGCGGATTTCAGCCATGAAAAATCCAATTTCCATGGCCGTTTCCCTGCAAGGGAAACGGCTTTGTTCAGTCTGCGCGCCAATGCAGCCCGTGCATCAGCAGCAGCCGCTGCACCCGCCCCGGGTAATCCGTGCAGATCGCATCGACGCCAAGATCAATCATCCGCTCGATGTCTTCCGGCTCATTCACCGTCCAGACCACCGTCACCAGCCCCAGTGCGCGGGCGCGGGCCAGGGAGTCTGCCGTGATGTCCAGGAAATAGGGGCACCAGAACTGGCCCCCGGCCGCGGCAACGCGGTCCGGCAGGTCCAGGGCGCTGCAGCCCGCCACCGGGTTCACCGCCTTGGAGGAATCCTCGCCCACGTCGTCGGCGTTGTCCGGCAGCTGGGTCAGGAAGGAGGCGGGCATTTCCGGGGCGATCCGCTGGCAGTCCGCCAGCAGATCCCAGTCGAAACTGTGCAGCACCGTGCGCGGCTGCATCCGGGCCTGGCGGACCTCTGACACCACTGCCTCAACCAGGGCCTGGCGCGCGGCGGTGTCGCCCAGCAGCTCCGGATCCGATTTGATCTCCAGCAGCAGATGCACGTTCTGATGCTCAGCCAGCTGCAGCAGCGCCAGCAGGTCCGCAAGGCGGGGAATGCGCACGCCGGTCAGAAACGCCTGGTCCGGAAACCGCTGGCCATAGGCGCTGCGGCCGTCCAGCCCGCCCGCGTCATAGGCCTGCAGTTCGGCATAGGTCAGCGCCGACACTTTCGGTTCTTCCCCCTGCAGCCAGCAGCCATCGGCGCCGCGGATCATCGACCGGGTCAGGCGGTGGTTGTGGGTGATCACCGCCACGCCGTCGCGGGTGGCGGTCACGTCCAGCTCCAGCAGTTCCACCCCGGCGGTCAGGGCAAACGCGAAACCTTCCATCGTGTTTTCCGGCAGCACGCCGCGGGCGCCGCGGTGGCCGATCAGGCGGATCAGGCCGGGCTGGGCGGCAAAGGCGGGGATCTGGGGGTACTGCATCAGGCCTCCAGCCGTTTGCCGGTGGCGGCATCGAACAGATGGGTCAGCTCCGGCGCCACCGCAAAGCGGCGGATGCTGCCGGTGCCGTCATTGGCATGGCCCGGCACGCTGGCGGTGATGGTATGCTCCGTGCCCGGCAGGCGGCCGTGGATCAGGGTGTTGGCGCCCAGCTGTTCCAGCAGCTCCACCTCGATGGCGATGGGGCCTGCGGGGTCCTCCAGCAGGTGTTCGGGACGCAGGCCCAGGGTGGCGGTGCCGTTATGGGCAGAGGCCACCTGCAGCACGCCGCCGCCGGGCAGGGCGGCCTGGCCGGCGCTGATTTCCGCCGGGAAGAAGTTCATCGCCGGGCTGCCGATGAACCCCGCCACAAACACCGAGGCCGGGCGGTCATAGAGTTCGATCGGGGTGCCGAACTGCTCCACATAGCCGCCGTTCAGCACCATCAGCCGGTCGCCCAGCGTCATCGCCTCAACCTGATCGTGGGTCACGTAGATCGAGGTCACCCCCAGCCGCTGCTGCAGCTTGCGGATTTCCAGCCGCATCTGCACCCGCAGCTTGGCGTCGAGGTTGGACAGCGGCTCGTCGAACAGGAACACCTGCGGGTCGCGCACGATGGCGCGGCCCATCGCGACCCGCTGGCGCTGGCCGCCCGACAGCTGGCGCGGCTTGCGGTCAAGGTACTGCCTGATCTCCAGGATTTCCGCCGCCTCCTCGACGCGGCGGTTGATCTCGTCCTTCGGCAGTTTGCGGATCTTCAGGCCATAGGCCATGTTCTGGCGCACCGACATATGCGGATAGAGCGCGTAGTTCTGGAACACCATGGCGATATCGCGCGCCGAGGGTTCCAGCTCATTCACCCGGCGCCCGCCAATGGCGATCTCGCCGGAGGTGACGCTTTCCAGCCCCGCCACCATCCGCAAAAGCGTGGACTTGCCGCAGCCGGAGGGGCCGACGATGACGATGAACTCGCCATCGTTGATGTCGCCTTCGACATGGTGCAGCACCTCGGTCGGCCCGTAGGATTTCACCAGGTCTTTGAGTTGAATATCAGCCATTTCGGGGCGCCTTACTTATCGGTTTCCGTCAAGCCCTGCACAAAGAGCTTTTGCATTGCGATGACCACGAACACCGGCGGGATCATCGCCAAGAGGGCCGTGGTCATGATGATGTTCCACTGCGGGCTCTGCTCCGCCGCCTCCAGCATCTGCTTGATCGACATCACGATGGTGGTCATCGAGGTGTCGGTGGTGATCAAAAGCGGCCAGAGGTACTGGTTCCAGCCGAAGATGAACAGGATCACGAACAGCGCCGCGATATTGGTGCGCGACAGCGGCAGCAGGATGTCGAAGAAGAACCTGAGCGGCCCGGCACCGTCGATGCGGGCGCTTTCCAGCAGCTCATCCGGCACCGTCAGGAACACCTGGCGGAACATGAAGGTCGCGGTGGCCGAGGCGATCAGCGGGATCGACAATCCCCAGTAGCTGTTCAGCATTCCCAGGTTGGCGACCACCTCGAACGTGGGCAGGATCCGCACCTCGACCGGCAGCATCAGGGTGATGAAGATCATCCAGAAGAAGGTCATGCGGAACGGGAACTTGAAATAGACGATGGCAAAGGCCGACAGCAGCGAAATGGCGATCTTGCCGGTGGAGATCATCAGCGCCATCGCCAATGAGTTCAGCAGCATCAGCCAGACCGGCGCGGTTTCGGTCCCGCTGAGGCCGGAGCCGAACAGGGTCTGCTTCATGTTTTCCAGGAAGTGATCGCCGGGCCACAGCGGCAGGGGCGCCTGGTTCATGCGGAACTGGTCATGGGTGGCGGCGACAAAGGTGATCCACACCGGCAGCGCGATGGCCAGAACGCCAAGGACCAGCACCAGATGGGTGAGGAAGGCGGTGAGGGGGCGGTTTTCGACCATCAGTATGCCACCTTTCTTTCAACAAAGCGGAACTGGACCACGGTCATGGCAATGACCAGCACCATCAGCACCACCGACTGCGCGGCAGAGCCGCCGAGGTCGAGGCCGACAAAGCCGTCGTTGAACACCTTGTAGACCAGAATGGTGGTGGAGGTGCCGGGGCCGCCCTGGGTCACGGCGTGGATGATGCCGAAAGTCTCGAAAAAGGCGTAGACCATGTTGATCACCAGCAGGAAAAACGTGGTGGGCGAGATCAGCGGGAAGATGATGGTCCAGAACCGGCGCGCCGGGCCTGCGCCGTCGATGGCGGCGGCCTCGATCACGGAGTTGGGGATCGACTGCATGGCGGCAAGGTAGAACAGGAAGTTATAGGCCACCTGCTTCCACGCCGCGGCCAGGATCACCAGCGCCATCGCCTGGGTGCCATTGAGGTAGTGGTTCCAGGTGATGCCCGCGAATTCCAGGAAATAGGGGAAGATGCCCAGGGTGGGGTTGAACATGAACACCCACAGCGCACCGGCCAGCACCGGTGCCACCGCATAGGGCCAGATCAGCATGGTGCGGTAGAACATGGCGCCGCGCACCACCCGCTGCGCAAAGCCCGCGAGGATCAGCGCAAAGCCCATCGACAGCGCCGCCACCAGCAGCGAGAACACCGCGGTGCGCTGGAAACTGGCCAGGTAGTGCGGATCGTTGGCGAGAACCTCAAAATTCTCGAACCAGACGAATTCGGTGCCAAGGCCAAAGGCGTCCTCGATCAGGAACGACTGATACATCGCCTGGCTGGCGGGCCAGAGGAAGAACACCAGGGTGATGGCGATTTGCGGCGCGACCAGCAGGTAGGGCAGCGCCGAAGTTGGGAAATGCACCCGTTTGAGCATGAAGGACCCCACTCAGGAAATTGGCCCTGCCGCCCGGGGGAGGGGCGGCAGGGCCGGGTCGTCAGGGATGGGTTACTTGGCGGTGCGCTCGAACTTGCGCAGCAGGTCGTTGCCGCGCTCAACCGCCGCATCCAGCGCCTCTTGCGCGGTCTTCTCGCCGCCCCACAGCGCTTCCAGCTCCTCGTTGATCACGTCACGGACCTGCACGAAGTTGCCATAGCGCAGACCGCGGCTGTTGGCGGTGGGGGTGTTCAGGCTCAGCTGCTTGATCGCGGTGTCGGTGCCCGGGTTGCTGTCATAGAACCCCTGCTCCTTGGACAGCTCATAGGCAGCCGTGGTGATCGGCACATACCCGGTCTCCTGGTGCCACCAGGCCTGCACCTCGGGCGAGGACAGGTAGCTGAGGAACTTGGCGGTGCCTTTGTATTCCTCTTCCTCGTGGCCTGCCAGCACCCACAGGGTGGCGCCGCCGATGATCGAGTTCTGCGGCGCGTCGGCCACCTTGGTGTCCAGCGGCAGCATGCTCTGGCCGAATTCGAACTCCGCCTGCGAGGAGATCGAGCCGTAATAGGCCGAGGAGTTCATCCACATGCCGCATTCGCCGTTGGTGAACATCGGCAGGCTGTCGCCGCGGCGGCCGCCGTAGACAAACAAGCCGTCCTTGCCCATCGACGCGACATCATCCAGGCGCGCGGCCAGCTTGTCGTTGTTGAAGGTCAGTTCGGTGTCAAAACCCGCAAAGCCGTTTTCCTGGGTGCCGGTGGGCAGGTTGTGCCAGGCCGAGAAGTTCTCGATCATCACCCAGGACTGCCAGCCGAAGGACACGCCGCATTTCATCCCGTTGTCGACCAGCTTCTGCGCGGCGGTTTTCACCCCGTCCCAGGTTTCCGGCACTTCGGCGCCGGCCGCGTCCAGCGCGTCCTTGTTGTACCACAGGACCGGGGTGGAGCTGTTGAAGGGCATCGACAGCAGCTCGCCTTCGGGCGTTTCGTAATAGGATACCACCGCGGGCAGGAAGGCGTCGCCGTCAAACGGCTCGCCTGCGTCGTTCATCAGCTGCTCGACCGGGTAGATCGCGCCCTTGGCGGCCATCATGGTGGCGGTGCCGACCTCGAACACCTGCACAATCTGCGGGTGTTCCTTGGCGCGGAAGGCGGCAATCGCCGCGGTCATCGTTTCGGTGTAGTTGCCCTTGTAGACGGGCACGACCTTGTACTCGTCCTGGGTCGCGTTGAAATCTTCGGCGATCTTGTTGACGCGTTCGCCATTGGTGCCGCCCATGGCGTGCCACCACTGAATTTCGGTTTCTGCAAATGCGGTGCTGCCGGCAACGGCCAGAACGGCCGAGGCGCAGAGCAAGGATTTAACGGACATGAGCTTCTCTCCCAGTTTTGTTCTGCAAAAGCTTTTGTCCGGCCAAGGGAATAATTCAAGCAAAAGTTTTTTGACAAAATTCATAACATCATGTTATGCGGCGGCGTGTTCACCGCCAGCCAAAGGCCGCTAACCCCTTGAAATTCAGTCTCAGACAGCTTGAGGCCTTTCAGGCCGTCGCCCGCACCGGTTCCGTCACCCGGGCTGCGGAATCGCTGGGAATCTCGCAGCCTGCCGCCAGCCGGCTGCTGTCGGATTTTTCCAAGTCGGTGGCGGTGGAGCTGTTCACCCGCCAGGACGGGCTGCTGATTCCCACCAGTGAGGCGCGCTATCTCTTGTCCGAGGTGGGGCGGGTGTTCGACAGCCTGAACCACCTGGAAGAACTCAACCGCGACTTGACTGAGCGCACCGCCGGCCATCTGCGCATCGCCTGCCTGCCGGGGTTTGCAACCGCGCTGCTGCCCAAGCTGCTGGCCCGGTTCCTGGAACACCGCCCCGGCGTGCGGCTGACGCTGGAGCCGGACCGGCCGGAGCGGATCCTGGAGTGGATCATCGGCGAGCAGTATGACTGCGGCATCACCGACGGCTTTGCCGCCCATCCGGCGGTGGAAAACATCGACATCCCGATCCGCACCGTCTGCGTGCTGCCCGAAGGGGATCCGCTGGCAGAACAGGATGTTATCACCCCCCGCGACCTGCGGGACCGCAAGATCATCCACACCCGGCGCGACAGCCCGTTTTACCGCAGGCTGCACAAGGCCTTTTCCGAGGCCAGGGTGGAGCTGAACAGCTGGATCGAGGTGCGCCAGTTCTCCACCGCCTGCATCATTATCAGCCAGGGGCAGGGGGCCTCCGTCGTCAGCGCCCTGGACGCCGAGCAGTTCCGCGGCCAGGGGATTGCCATCGTGCCCTTTGCGCCGGAGCTGCACCACCGCCTGTCGATCCTGCGGCCGGTGTCGGGCAGCCGCTCGCTGCTGGCGCTGGATTTCCTGGATGCCTTTGTGGACAGCCTGAAGCCCTTCCGCGCCGATCCGCCTCAGCCGCCGCGGATCTGAGGCCGCGCCGGCGGTGCGGCACGCAAACTGAAATCCGGCGCGGATTTCAGCCGTGAAAAATCGGATTTTTCATGGCCGGTTTCCTTGCTGGAAGTCGGTTACCCCTCGTTCAGCAGCCGTTCGGCGGTGTGTTTGGCGTCGCTCAGATGCTGTTCAATGGCGGCCTGCGCGGCCTCGGCATTACCTGACACGATGGCCTGGCAGATTTCCTGCATATGGGCGGGACCGGGTTTCTGCCGCTCTTCGGTCGACAGTGTCACCGCCCGCAGCCTGCTGATGCGGCCATTCAGACGCTGGGCGATTTCCCAGGCGACGTTGTGGCCGGCGCCTTCGAAGATGATCCGATAGAACTCCGTCGTGGCGCGCAGCATCGGGCCGGGCACGCCTGCTGCAACGGCCTGCTGCAGCTCAAGCAGCGCGGCGGTCAGCTGCTCTGCCAGTTCTGGCGTGATGTTCTGCGCGCAGGCGGTGGCGGCGGCGGTCTCCAGCATCTGGCGGATGTCGTAGATCTGCCGCGCGTCCTCCCAGCTGAGCTGCGCCACGATCGGCCCTTTGCCGGGCAGGATCTCCACCAGCCCCTCCGCCTCCAGATAGCGGATCGTCTCGCGCACCACGGTGCGGCTGACGCCAAGCTGGTCGCACAGGGGCCGCTCCACCAGCCGCTCGCCGGGTGCAAACTGGCCGGAGATGATCGCCTCGCGCATCCGTTCCTGCACGATATCGCGCAGGGTCTGCGGGGGGTGGTCGATTTTGCTCATCACAGGCTGGTTCATTGGGCTGGTCATGTGACCTCCGATAGCAACAGGGGCAGGGCGGAACAAGGCTGCATTGACATACTGTATGATGGTATACCATATTACGGCAACTGGAATCAGACAGGAAAGACCCGCCCATGCCCGCCGAAATCCGCAAGACGCTGCTGCATGTCGAAGACACCCTGATTGAGGGCGGCAAGGCAGCAGAGGTGCCGCTGAAGATGATTGCCGCGGTGGCGGTGATCAAAAACCCCTGGGCGGGGCAGGGGTTTGTCGAGGACCTGCGCCCGGCGATCCACGACTGCGCGCCGGGGCTGGGGGAGAAGCTGACCGCGATGATCCTGGAGGCCGCAGGCGGCGGTGACCGGGTGGAGGGCTACGGCAAATCCGCCATCGTCGGTGTGAACGGCGAGGTGGAGCATGCCTCTGCCCTCATCCACACGCTGCGCTTCGGCAACCATTTCCGCGATGCGGTGGGGGCGAAATCCTACCTTGCCTTCACCAACACCCGCGGGCCGGCCAATGCACCCTTGCAGATCCCGCTGATGGACAAGAACGACGGCGGGCGGCGCAGCCATTACCTGACCATCCAGCTGTCGGTTGCCGATGCGCCGGGGCCGGATGAGATCGTGATCGCGCTTGGCGCCTCCATCGGCGGGCGGCCGCATCACCGCATCGGCGACCGCTATCAGGACCTGAAGGAACTGGGCCATGACGCCGACAACCCTGCCGCTGTCTGAGCCTTACGGGGCCGTCACCTGCCAGCGGGCAGGGGAGGGGACGCCTCTGGTGCTGATCCACGGGGTCGGCATGCAGGCGGCAGCCTGGGGGCCGCAGATTGAGGCTTTTGCGCAGACCCATGAGGTCATCGCGCTGGACATGCCCGGCCACGGCGGCAGCGCGCCGCTGCCTGCGGGGGCAGACCTGCCGGACTACGTGGCCTGGCTGCACGAGGTGCTGCGGGTGCTGGATCTGGGGCCGGTCAGCCTGGCCGGCCATTCGATGGGCGCGCTGATTGCCGGCGGCTATGCGGTCAGCCATCCTGGAAACGTGGCCCGCGTGGCGCTGCTGAACGGGGTGTTCCGCCGCTCAGCAGAGGCCAGGGCAGCGGTTGAGGCCCGCGCCGCGGAAATCAGTGCTGGCAGTTTTGACCTGGAAACGCCGCTGGCGCGCTGGTTCGGGGACCGCCCCGCCGACCGGCACGCGCGGGCGCAGGTGGCGGAATGGCTATCGGGGGTGAACCTGGATGGTTACGCTGCCGCCTATTCCGCCTTTGCCCGCGGCGACAGCACTTATGCGGATGGCTTTGGCGGCATCCGCTGCCCGCTGCTGGCGCTGACCGGCGACGGGGACCCGAACTCGACGCCTGCGATGGCGCAGGCAATGGCTGATGCCGCCCCGCGGGGCAGGGCGGTTGTCATCGAAGGCCACCGGCATATGGTCAACCTGACTGCCCCCGCAGAGGTCAACGCCGCCCTGCGGGACTGGCTGAACACGGAAGGAGCGACGTCATGAGCGATATCGACCCGAGATCCTTGCGCAACGCCTTCGGCACCTTCATGACCGGCGTCACCGTGGTGACGGCGCATGACCCGGACGGAAACCCCATCGGCTTTACCGCCAATTCCTTCACCTCGGTCTCGCTGGACCCGCCGCTGGTGCTGGTCTGCATCGCCAATTCCTCCAGCAATTACGCCGCGTTTGAGCAGGCGGGCGGCTTTGCCGTGAACGTGCTGGCAGAGGACCAGAAGGACGTCTCCAACACTTTTGCGCGGCCCGTCGAGGACCGCTTTGCCGCCGTCCGCTGGCAGCAGGGACCGCAGGGCAGCCCGGTGTTTGAGGGCGTTTCCGCCTGGTTCGACTGCTCGATGCACAACCGGGTAGAGGCGGGCGACCATCTGATCCTGATCGGCCGGGTCGAGGCGTTTGAGACCTCCCCCGCGCCGGGTCTGGGCTATGCCCGCGGCGCCTATGTGACCGCCGCCGCCGAGGCCGAGGCGCTGACACAGGGCGCCAAGCTGATCGTCTCGGCCCTCATTGAGCATGAGGGCAAGGTGCTGCTCATGGGCAACGGTCAGGGCAAGCTGACGCTGCCGGAAACCCGGGTCGGCAAGGAGGGCGCCTCAGCCGCGCTTGCCCGGCTGATTGCGGAAACCGGGGTCGAGGCGGAGCCGGGGTTCATCTATTCCGTTTTTGAGGACGAAGCGCGCGAGCATCAGCACATCTCGTTCCTGTGCCAGTCCGCCGGGGGCACGCCGGCCAAGGGCGCTTTCACCCAGCTCAGCCAGACCACGCTGATGGACATTGCCGATGCGGCGGTCTGCACCATGCTGGAACGCTTCGCCAGTGAAAGCCGGATCGGCAATTTCGGGGTGTATTACGGAAACCAGATCCGGGGCCAGGTGCGCCCGGTGGCGACAGGGAGCAAGGGCGCATGAAATTTTCCCTCTTTGCGCATATGGAGCGGATTTCTGAGGATCAGGATCAGAAGCGGCTTTATGACGAGTTCATCCAGCTGTGCAAAATCGCCGACGACGGCGGCATGCATGCGGTCTGGACCGGCGAGCATCACGGGATGAATTTCACCATCTCGCCGAACCCCTTCCTGAACCTGATCGACGTGGCACGGCATACGAAAAACGTGCGCCTGGGCACCGGCACGGTGATTGCGCCGTTCTGGCACCCGATCCGGCTGGCCGGTGAGGCGGCGATGACCGACATCATTACCGAGGGCCGCCTGGACCTGGGCATCGCGCGCGGCGCCTACAGCTACGAATACGAACGCATGATGCCCGGCATGGACGCCTGGGAGGCCGGCCAGCGGATGCGGGAGCTGATCCCGGCGGTGCAGGGCCTGTGGCAGGGCGATTACGCGCAGGAAGGCGAGTTTCATTCCTTCCCGGAAACCACGTCCTCGCCCAAGCCATTGCAGGAAAACGGCCCGCCGATCTGGGTCGCGGCGCGCGATCCGAACAGCCATGAATTTGCGGTGGCCAATGGCTGCAACGTGCAGGTGACGCCGCTGTGGAAGGGCGACGAAGAGATTTCGGACCTCATGGGCAAGTTCAACGACGCCTGCGCCAAGCACTCCGATGTGCCGCGGCCCAGGATCATGCTGCTGCAGCACACCTATGTGGCGGACAGCGCGGCGGATGTTAAACGCGGGGCGGAGGAGCTGAACCGTTTCTACTGCTACTTCGGCGCCTGGTTCATGAACCAGCGCGACGTCAGCCAGGGCCTGATCGACCCGCTGAGCGACGAGGAAATCGCCGCGCACCCGTTCTATTCACCCGAGGCGATGGAGCGCGATCTGGTGATCGGCGAACCCGCGGCAGTGATCGAGCGGCTGAAGAAATACGAGGCCCTGGGCTATGACGAATACTCGTTCTGGATAGACTCCAGCATGAGTTTCGAGCGCAAGAAAGCCTCGCTTGAGCGGTTCATCACCGAAGTCATGCCCGCGTTTCAGTAAGGAGCGCCATATGCCTCGCCGTTTTCTGATCGCCATAGCTGTAATCCTTGGAGGGTGCGGCGTCCAAATCAGCGAGAAAACCAACCCGTCGCCAAGATTTCCAGAGGCTCAGTACACGGTCACTACTTTCTGGTACTCGAACAACAAAGCGGTGCCTCGGAGGAAAATGCTGCGGGCAGCCGCGAGAACCTGCCATCTGTCTAAGGATGCAGCGGAGACATCGTTGCTCTGGCAAGAGCCGTATGGACTTGCAGGCACCTGGTGGTTGGACTTCGCCTGTCCCACCCCTGAGACGGATTAGGACATAGAGGAACCTGAACATGCAGACCTTCCAGCAGTATATCGGCGGCGCGTTTGAGGACGCAGGCAGCACCTTCGAAAGCCTCGATCCAGCCACCGGCAAACCCTGGGCGCGTATGCCTGCCGCATCTGCGGAAGATGTGGACCGGGCGGTCAGGGCTGCGGAGGCTGCCTTTTTCTCCAGCGAATGGGCCGGAATGACCGCCACCCAGCGCGGCAAGCTTCTGCTGCGGCTGGCGGATCTGGTGGCGGAACACGCACCAAAGCTGGCAGAGCTGGAAACCCGCGACACCGGCAAGATCATCCGCGAGACCTCGGCCCAGATTGCCTATGTGGCGGAATACTACCGCTATTACGCAGGCCTTTCCGACAAGATCGAGGGCGCGCATCTGCCGATTGATAAACCGGACATGGAGGTCTGGCTGCGCCGCGAGCCGGTGGGTGTGGTGGCGGCCATCGTGCCGTGGAATTCGCAGCTGTTCCTGTCCGCCGTCAAAATCGGCCCGGCGCTGGCGGCGGGCTGCACGGTGGTCCTGAAAGCCTCCGAGGAAGGCCCGGCGCCGATGCTGGAGTTTGCCCGGATTTTTGACCAGGCAGGATTCCCGCCCGGCGTGCTGAACGTGATCACTGGCGGGCCGGAGGCGGGGGCGGCGCTGACCAGCCATGCATCGGTGGCCCATGTCGCCTTCACCGGCGGGCCGGAGACCGCGCGTCATATCGTGCGCAACTCGGCGGAAAACCTCGCTTCCACCTCGTTGGAGCTGGGCGGCAAATCGCCCTTCATCGTGTTTGACGACGCCGATCTGGAAAGCGCGGTGAATGCGCAGGTGTCGGGGATCTTTGCGGCGACCGGACAAAGCTGTGTCGCGGGATCGCGGCTTGTGATCCAGAAGGGCATAAAGGACGCCTTCCTTCAACGGCTGAAAGAAAAGGCCGAAGCGGTGGTCATTGGCGCGCCGGACGACATGGCGACGGAGGTCGGGCCGCTCTGCACTCTGAAACAGCGCGACCACGCGCTGCGGCTGATCGAAGCCTCGGTCAATGCCGGGGCCAAGCTGGTCACTGGCGGCACAGTGCCTGAAGGGGAGGGCTTCTATTTCCTGCCCACGGTGCTGGACTGTTCGGACGCGCCGGAGGCGCCCTGCCTCAGCACCGAATTCTTTGGTCCCGTCCTGTCGGTGGTCACCTTTGGGACCGAGGCAGAAGCGATGGAAATTGCCAACAACACCGCCTTTGGCCTGGCCTCCGGCGTGTTCACGCAGAACCTCACCCGGGCGCACCGGATGATCCGGGGCATCCGGGCGGGCATCGTCTGGGTCAACACCTACCGCGCGGTCAGCCCGATTGCGCCCTTTGGCGGCCACGGCCTGTCGGGCCACGGGCGCGAGGGCGGGCTGCAGGCGGCGCTGGATTACACCAAGGTGAAGGCGGTCTGGCTGCGCACCAGCGACGATCCGATCCCGGACCCCTTTGTGATGCGGTAGGGCGGGACGGACCTTAACATCTCCGGCAGCGCCGCCTGACCTGGCGTTTTGTCCCTTTGCCTGCCGCAGGCACCGGATCCGTTCTTCATCTGGCTGAAAATATCCTCGGGGGAGCGCGAGGGGGCAGACAGCCCCCTCGTTCAAGCCCTTGAACTAAGACAGAAACCCCTGCTTAGCCCCACGCGAACCAGAGGTAAGCCATAGATTTCTTTTGCCCGGCCCGGCGGTGTGGAATTCCTGATGAGGAAGCGCGGCAGGCGTGCAGCCCGTGCCGCAGTGTCAGGAGAGGGTCTGGAGATGGCGATGGAAAAGATAGACACGCTGGTTGTTGGTGCGGGCCAGGCGGGCATCGCCATGAGCGAGCATCTGAGCAGCAACGGCGTGCCGCATCTCGTGCTGGAAAAGAACCGCATCGCCGAGGCCTGGCGGACCGGGCGCTGGGACTCGCTGGTGGCCAACGGCCCGGCCTGGCACGACCGCTTTCCGAACCTGGAGTTCACCGGCACCGATCCGGAGGCCTTTGCCGGCAAGGAGCGGGTGGCGGAGTATTTTGCCGAATATGCCGAGCGCATCAAGGCGCCGGTCCGCACCGGGGTCGAGGTTCTGAAGGCTGAGCGCGTCAATGGCAGCGGCGCGTTCCGGGTCGAGACCTCGGACGGGGTGATCGAGGCGCAGCGCATCGTTGCCGCCACCGGCGCCTTTCAGCATCCGGTGATCCCGCCGGTGGTGCCGGAGGGGGCTGGTATCAATCAGCTGCACTCTTTCCATTACCGCAACCCGGAGCAGCTGCCCAAGGGCGCGGTGCTGGTGGTGGGCGCGGGGTCTTCCGGCGCGCAGATTGCTGATGAGCTAAACCGGGCGGGCCGCAAGGTGTACTTGTCGGTCGGCCCGCACGACCGGCCGCCGCGCATGTACCGGGGCCGAGATTTCGTCTGGTGGCTGGGGGTGCTGGGCCTGTGGGACCAGGCCGCGCAGGAGCCGGGCAAGGAGCATGTGACGATCTCTGTCAGCGGTGCCTATGGCGGCCGGACCATGGACTTCCGCCGTCTGGCGGGTGAGGGCGTGACCCTGCTGGGGCTGACCGAGTCCTATGACAAGGGCACCATGACGTTTGCAGGCGACCTGCAGGACAATATCGCCAGCGGTGACGCCGATTACCTGAAGATGCTGGATCTCGCCGACGCTTATGTGGCGCGCACCGGGATCGGCCTGCCCGAGGAGCCGCAGGCGCGCGAGGCGTATCCGGACCCGGACAGCCTGACCCATCCGATCCGGGAACTGGATCTGGAGAAGGAAGGCATCACCACTATCCTGTGGGCCACCGGCTTCCGCCAGGATTTTGGCTGGATGAAGGTCAACGCCTTTGACGCGCAGGGCCGCCCGCAGCATCAGCGCGGCGTGTCGAGCGAGCCGGGGATCTACTTCCTGGGCCTGCCCTGGCAGTCGCGGCGCGGCTCCACCTTCATCTGGGGGGTCTGGCATGATGCCAGGCATGTGGCCGACCAGATCGCCATTCAGCGCCAGTATGAAGGCTACCGCAGCCCCGGCGAGCGCCGCGCGGACCAGGTTTGAGCGCTGGCTTAGCCGCAGCCGAAGCAAGGGGTAGCCAGAAGGTGCTTTGGCTGTCCCGCCGCGCGTGAGAGTTTTTCCGGCAACCGCACTGTCCGGCCGGCCCCGTCACATCAGGAGGATTTCATGGCCCATACCCGCATCCGCAAGTTCAACACCTCGGACACCTACCCGGAACAGAACCTGGACAACGACCTGTGCCAGGCGGTGGTGACCCAGGGCGGCAAAACCGTGTACCTGCGCGGCCAGTGCCCGCAGAACCTGGATGATGCCAAGAATATCGACAGCCACGATCCGGTGGAGCAGACCCATAAGGTGATGCAGAACATCCAGCAGCTGATCGAAGAAGCGGGCGGCTCGATGGCGCATCTGGTCAAGGTGGTGGTCTATATCACCGACGTTCGCCACCGCGAGGCGGTCTACCGCACCATGGGCGAGTATATCAAAGGCGTGCATCCGGTGTCCACCGGCCTGGTGGTGCAGGCGCTGGCGCGGCCCGAGTGGCTGGTGGAGATCGACGGCACGGCGGTTATCCCGGACTGATCCGGAAGCGGGGAGGGGGCTGTCTGCCCCCTCTTGAGCCTGCGGCTCAATTCACCCCCGAGGATATTTCCGGCCAGATGAAGAACGGATCATCTCCAGCGGCTGGTGAGGAGGAAAGACGATGACATTTTCGCTTGTGGCGCGCTGCGCGGAGACGGGCATGTTCGGGGTGGCGATTTCGTCCTCCTCGCCGGCGGTGGCGGCGCGCTGTTCCTTTGCCCGCGCGGGTGTCGGCGCTGTGGCCAGCCAGAATGTGACCGACCCCAGCCTGGGCCCCTTGGCGCTGGACCTGATGGAACAGGGCATGACGGCTGCCGCCGCGGTGGCCAAGGTGCGCCAGATCGGGCGGTTCATCGAATACCGGCAGGTGCTGGCGGTGGACAGCATTGGCGGCACCGCCATTCATTCTGGGCCGGAGTCCCTTGGCATCTGGACCCAGGCGGAAGGCAAGGATGCGGCCTCTGGCGGCAACCTGCTGGCCAATGACGGGGTGTGCCAGGCGATTGTGGACGGGTTTCAGGCGGCGGAGGGCCATCTGGGCGACCGGCTGATTGCCGCCTTGCGGGTCGGGCTGGCGGCGGGCGGCGAGGCCGGGCCGGTGCATTCGGCGGGCATAAGAATGGTCGACAAGGTAAGCTGGCCGGTGGCTGATCTGCGCTGCGACTGGACCGAAGACTGCCCGGTTGAGGCCGTCGCCACCGCCTGGGAGATCTACAAGCCGCAGCTGGACGCCTATGTCCAGCGCGCGCTCGACCCGCGCGAGGCGCCGTCCTACGGCGTTCCCGGCGACGAATGAGCGGCGGATCAGGGAGAAAGACATGCTGGACTACACATACGACGACTGGAAGAGCCGCGCCGCGGCGCTGACCTTCCGCGGGCAGGCGTTCATTGACGGGACGTTCACGGATGCGGCCTCGGGCAAGACCTTTGCCAGTGTGAACCCGGCGACGGGCGAGGTTCTGGCGCAGGTGGCTGAATGCGATGCGGAGGACGTGAACCGCGCGGTGGCCGCCGGGCGCCGCGCGTTCGAGGACGGGCGCTGGTCGCGGATGGCGCCGGGGGACCGCAAGGCGGTGCTGCTAAGGCTGGCGGATCTGATCCGGGAAAACCTGGAGGAAATGGCGCTGCTGGACAGCCTCGACATGGGCAAGCTGGTCACCGATGCCGCCACCATTGATGCGCCCGGATCGGCGCATTTCTTCCAGTGGTATGCCGAGGCCATCGACAAGGTATATGACGAGGTGGCGCCAACCGGGCCGGGCGATCTGGCGCTGGTCTCCCGCGTGCCCCTGGGGGTTGTGGGGGCGGTGACGCCCTGGAATTTCCCGCTGGACATGGCGACCTGGAAAGCGGCGGCGGCGCTGGCGGCGGGCAACTCCGTTGTGCTGAAACCGGCGGAGCAGTCGCCGCTGTCTGCGCTGCGTTTGGCGGAACTGGCGGCAGAGGCCGGGGTGCCGGACGGGGTTTTCAACGTGGTGCCGGGATACGGCGCCACCGCGGGCAAGGCGCTGGGGCTGCATATGGATGTGGACTGCCTCGCCTTCACCGGCTCCACCGCCATCGGCAAGATGTTCATGCAGTATTCCGGCCAGTCGAACCTGAAACAGGTCTGGCCCGAAACCGGCGGCAAATCCCCCAACCTGGTGTTTGCCGATTGCGAGGATCTGGATGCGGCTGCGGACATGGCGGCCTTTGGCATCTTCTTCAATCAGGGCGAGGTGTGTTCGGCCAACTCACGGCTGTATGTGGAGCGTTCGATCAAGGATGCATTCGTCGAAAAGCTGATTGCCCGCGCCGAGGCCACCCAGCCGGGCGACCCGCTGGACCCGGCCTCGAAAATGGGGGCCATCGTCGATGAGAAGCAGACCGAGGGCATCATGCGGTTTGTTGAGGCGGGCAAATCCTCGGCCAAGCTGGTCGCGGGCGGCGCGCGCGTTACCGTTGATGGCAAGGGCTGCTTTGTGCAGCCGACGATTTTTGATGACGTCAGCCACGATAACCCGCTGGCACGGGATGAGATTTTCGGCCCCGTCCTGTCGGTCATTCCCTTTGACAGCGAGGCGGAGGCCGTCGCCATGGCCAATGACTCGATCTATGGCCTTGCTGCCTCGGTCTGGACCGATAACCTCAGCCGCGCTTGCCGCGTGGCAGACAGGCTGCATGCCGGCACGGTTTCGGTCAACACGGTGGACGCGCTGTCGGCGCAGACGCCCTTTGGGGGCATGAAGCAATCCGGCTTCGGGCGGGATCTGTCCTTGCACTCGCTGGAGAAGTACACTGCCCTGAAAACCACCTGGATCAAGTACAAGACCTGATCCGCCAAAACCCGGGAGAGCCTGCCCTTGCCAGTCAGATACACGCTGCGCCAGCTGGAGTATTTCGTGGCCGTGGGGGAGGCGGGCTCCATCGCGCTGGCCTCGGAAAAGGTGAATGTGTCGTCGCCGTCGATTTCGGCGGCGATTGCGCAGCTGGAACAGGAATTCGGGCTGCCGCTGTTTGTGCGCCAGCATGCGCAAGGACTGGCGCTGACCCAGGCCGGGCGGGTGATGCTGGAGCAGGCCCGCACCGTGCTGCGCGAGGCTGACAGGCTGATGGATATCGCGGGCGATATCTCCGGCCAGGTGCGCGGGCCGCTGGCAATCGGCTGCCTGCTGACCTTTGCCCAAGTGGTGCTGCCTGCGGTGCGGCGCGGGTTCGAGGACCGCTATCCGGACGTGAACGTGCGCCAGATCGAGCTGGACCAGGCGGCGATCTTCAGCGGCATCCGGCGGGCGGAGCTGGACATTGCGCTGACCTACAACCTGGATATCCCGGCGGATCTGCGCTTTGTCACCCTGGCGGAGCTGCCGCCCTATGCGCTGGTGGCCGAGGGCCATCCGCTGGCGGATCTGCCGGAGGTCACGGTGAAGGATCTGCGCGAGCATCCGATGGTGCTGCTGGACTTGCCGTTCAGCGCGGAATATTTCCTGTCGTTCTTTCATGAGGCAGGCATCAAGCCCAACGTGGCCGAACGCACCCGCGACATGGCGGTGATGCGCAGCCTGGTGGCTAATGGCTACGGCTATTCGATTGCCAACATCCGCCCGGTCAACGACCAGTCCCCCGACGGCAAGACGCTGAAGTTCATCCCGCTGAAAGGCGATCTGCGCCCGATGCGGATGGGCCTGCTGATGGCGCCGGATTCGGAGAATTCGATCACTATCCGCTCCTTTGTCGAACACTGCGCGGAGCTGGTGAAGGACGGTGCGCTGCCGGGGCTGAACGCCGCGCCGCAGGGCCAGGCCACCGGCTTAGCGGCAGGCTAATCAATGCTTCCGCAAGCTGACCTTTAGCGCCCTGGCCAGTCCTGTACCCTTCGAGTGCTCTTGCACCGAAGGAGATGGAAATTGCGCGATCCCCGCTATGATATTCTGTTCGAGCCGATGAAGATCGGCCCGCTTACCGCCAAGAACCGGTTTTACCAGGTGCCGCATTGCAATGGCGGCGGCTACCGCGACCCCTCTGCCGCGGCGGAGATGCGGGGCGTCAAGGCCGAAGGCGGCTGGGGCGTGATCTTCACCGAACAGTGCGAGATGCACCACACCAGCGAAATCACCCCCTTCATCGAACTGCGCCTGTGGGAGGACAAGGACATCCCGCAGCTGCGCCGGATGTCGGAAAAGATGAAGACCCACGGCGCGCTGGCGGGCATCCAGCTGGCCTATTCCGGGATCAACGGCCCGAACCTTTATTCCAAGGAGGTGCCGCTGGCGCCCTCTGCGCTGCCGATCCGCACCTTCACCAATGACCCGGTGCAGGCGCGTGCGCTGGACAAGCGGGACATCAAGGACCTGCGCCGCTGGTTCGTGAACGCGGCGAAACGGTCCAAGGAGGCCGGATTTGACCTGATCTGCCTGTATGGCGCGCATGGGTTCGGCATCTTCCAGCACTTCCTGAGCCGCGCCACCAACCAGCGGTCGGATGAATACGGCGGCAGTCTGGAAAACCGCGCGCGGTTCAGCCAGGAAGTGATCGCGGATATGCGCGATGCGGTGGGCGACAGCATGGCGATCACCCTGCGGGTTTCCTTGGATGAGACCATTGGTGAACTCGGATTCTCCAACGCCGAGGTGCGCGACTATATCGAGATGAACAAGGACCTGCCGGATCTGTGGGATCTGGCGCAGGGCACGTGGGAGGATTGCTCCGGGCCGAGCCGTTTCAAGGAGGAAGCCGCGCAGGAGCAGCTGGTGCGCGGCATACATGAGCTGACGGAGAAGCCCATCGTCGGTGTCGGCCGCTTCACCAGCCCCGATGTTATGGCGAAGATGGTGAAATCCGGCACGCTCGATTTCATCGGCTGCGCGCGGCCCTCGATTGCCGACCCCTTCCTGCCG
Source organism: Leisingera sp. G5_S3_59_S7 (assembly GCF_054968485.1). Lineage (NCBI taxonomy): Bacteria > Pseudomonadati > Pseudomonadota > Alphaproteobacteria > Rhodobacterales > Roseobacteraceae > Leisingera > Leisingera sp. G5_S3_59_S7. The sequence continues at coordinate 1,278 of NZ_JBQKUH010000007.1, read as the reverse complement.
AAAAAGATCGAGGAAGGCCGCATCGAGGACATCCGCGAATGCATCGGCTGCAACATCTGCATCACAGGCGACATGACCATGTCGATCAGCCGCTGCACCCAGAACCCGACCTTCATGGAGGAATGGCGCAAGGGCTGGCATCCGGAGAAGATGAACACCAAGGGTGGCAGCGATAACGTGCTGATTGTGGGCTCCGGCCCCGCAGGCCTGGAAGCCGCCTGGGCGCTGTGCCGCCGCGGCTATGACGTGGCGGTTGCGGAGGCCAGGGACGTGATCGGCGGGCGGGTAACGCGCGAGCGCCAGCTGCCGGGCCTTAACGCTTGGGGGCGTGTCGTGGACTACCGCGACTATCAGCTGAGCCAGCGTCCGAATGTGGAGATCTACCGCGAAAGCCCGCTGGACGCGGACAGCATCCTGGAGTTCGGGTTTGAGAACGTCTGTATCGCCACTGGCTCCACCTGGCGCCGTGACGGGGTCTCCCGCCAGCATGTGGTGCCGATGCCGATTGGTGAGGGTGCCAAGGTCTATACCCCTGACGACCTGATGGACGGCACCATCCCCGAGGGCCGCGTGGTGGTTTATGACGACGACCACTACTACATGGGCGGGGTTCTGGCCGAGCTTTTGGCCTCGAAAGGCGCGCAGGTGACGCTGGTCACGCCGTCGGCCTATGTCAGCGACTGGACCAACAACACGCTGGAGCAGGTGGCAATCCATCCGCGTCTGGTCGAGGCCGGGGTGAAAATCGTGCTCAATCAGGGCATTACCGAAATCCACGCCGGTCACGTGGTCAGCAACTGCACCTATACGGACCGCACCTGGACCATCGAAGCGGACGCGGTGGTGATGGTTGCCTCGCGCATTGGCAACGACGCCCTTTATGAAAACCTCCTCAGCCGCCAGGCGGAATGGCTGGACGCAGGCATCAAATCGGTCAAACTGATTGGCGATGCGAACGCGCCGGGGCCGATTGCGTGGGCTACTTACGCAGGCCACCGCTATGCGCGCGAGCTGGACGGGCCGGACCTCGGCGATGCGCTGCCGTTCCGCCGCGAGATCACCGAGCTGGCCGCAGAGTGAGGAGAAAGGTGATGAGTGACGCAATTTACAAGACGGTCGATGTGGTGGGCAGTTCCGCCAGCAGCATCGAGGACGCGGTGAGCGGGGCAATTGCCCGGGCGTCCAAGACCATCGACCACATCAGCTGGTTCGAGGTGGGCGAGATCCGCGGCCATGTCGAGGACGGCAAGGTCGCCCACTATCAGGTCGGCCTCAAGA
>NZ_JBQKUH010000006.1:0-130886 GCF_054968485.1 Leisingera sp. G5_S3_59_S7 | reverse complement strand
AGTCCGCTGCAGAAATGCTTGTAAAGCAGGGCTATGGTCTCTTCCGTTTTTGGATCCTGCAGCGAGTAATACACCGTTTTCCCCTCGCGCCGGGTGGCAACCAGGCCTTCCTCGCGCAGACGGGCCAGCATCTGGCTGACCGCGGCCTGGCGCATGTCCAGCAGTCCCTCCAGTTCCCCGACCGACCGCTCGCCTGCGCCTAAGTGGCACAGAATCATCAGCCGCCCCTCATGGGCCAGCGCCTTGAGGAAGGCAGCCGCGGCGGCGGCGCTTTCTTGCATGTTCTGAGGGGTTTCCGGGGGAAGGGCGTCTTGGTGCGAAACGGTCAATGCTCAGGTCCTGCGGTCGTCTTTTCCCGGCAACATGACCATTTCCGGCAGCCGAGTCACCCCGCAGTTGCGTTTCATTCGACAATCGGCGGAGAGCCACCGGCAAAAGCATTGCCATTGGCATAGTCACAGGGGTCTTCCTGCATATTGAGGTGCAGATCGCTGCCGGTGAAGGGATGCGCGCGGGCCAGATCTTCGTCCACCTCGATGCCCAGCCCCGGTGCATCCGGCGGTGCGGCAAAGCCGTTTTCGACCCGGATCGAACCCTTGATCAGCTGGTCGTGGAATGGTGTCTCAATGGTTTCCAGCAGCAGGATGTTGGGAATCGAGGCAGCGAGGTGAATGTTGGCGGCCCATTCCACCGGCCCGGCATAAAGATGCGGTGCCATCTGGGCGTTGAACACCTCTGCGATGGCGGCCACTTTCTTCATTTCCCAGATGCCCCCGGCCCTGCCCAGGGCGGGCTGCAGGATCTCAGCAGCACCTGCGCGCAGCACTGCGGCGAACTCGGATTTGGTCGTCATCCGCTCGCCTGTGGCCACCGGAATTCGCACGCTGCGGGCAACCCGGGCCATGTCTTCGATATTGTCTGGCGGGGTGGGTTCCTCGAACCACAGCGGTGCGTAGGGTTCCAGCGCCTGACCTAGGCGGATCGCGCCCGCGGTATTGAACTGGCCATGGGTGCCGAACAGCAGATCCGCCTTGTCGCCCACCGCCTCGCGGATTGCCTTGCAGAACGCCACCGACAGCGAGATGTCGGACATTGCAGGCATGTGGCCGCCTCGCATTGTATAGGGGCCTGCGGGGTCGAATTTGAGTGCGGTGAAGCCTTCGCTCACCTTTTGTGCCGCCGCTTCCGCCGCCATCTCAGGCGAGGTCCAGAACGCTGAAGTGTCATGCTGCGGCAGCGGGTAGAGGTAGGTATAGGCGCGGATGCGCTCGTTCATCCGCCCGCCGAGCAAGGCGTGAACCGGGCGGCCGCGGTCCTTGCCCAGAATATCCCAGCAGGCGATTTCCAGTCCAGAAAACGCCCCCATCACCGTCAGGTCGGGCCGCTGGGTGAAGCCGGAGGAATAGGCGCGGCGGAACATCAGCTCAATGTTCTCCGGGTTTTCCCCGGCCATGTGCCGCTCGAACACGTCGCGGATCACGTGGGTCATCGCCTCCGGCCCGACGGAGGATGCGTAGCATTCGCCCCAGCCGGTGATGCCGGTGTCGGTGGTGACTTTCACCAGAATCCAGTACCGCCCGCCCCAGCCGGGGGCAGGCGGGGCGGTGACGATGACATCCAGGTCTTGCAGCTTCATGGCCTACCGCTCCGCCGCCGTATCAAAGGCGGCCAGTTCCCTGTTGATTTCCTCCACCGCGGGCTGCGGGGCGAAGAAGGTGACATCTGCCTCGCCGCCGCGCTCCATCATAACCTCGATTTCGAAATGCGCAGGCGCGCCGTCAAAACCGCCGTCGATGCGCCAGCGGCGCTTCTGCTGTTCGCCGAGCTCCGGCAGCGCCGCGGCGGCCTCGGCCGCAAGCCCGCCGGGCAGTCCAAAACGGCGATTGTTGGCAAGCCGGATCAGGAAGGGGGCAATCTCATCCACCCCAAACAGCATCGACGTGTCCGAGGTGGCGGGGGCCGGTTTTACCGCCTCAGGCTTGAACAGGCTGGTCAGGAATTTCAGCACGTGCTGCGCTCCGGTTTGTGCGTGTCAGCCAAAGACAATCACATTGCGCTTGGCAGAGCCAGTCTTGGTGTCGGCAATGGCCTCGTTGATCTGCTCCAGGGACCAGCGGCCAGAGATCAGCTCATCCAGCTTCAAGCGGCCCTGCTGGTACAGGTCGACCATCCACGGAATATCCCGCTGGATCACCACATCTCCCATCTTGGAGCCCATAAGCCCCTGTCCCACGGCAGCAAGAACCACCGGCTCATAGCTGGCCTTGGCACCTGAATGCGGCATGCCGATCAGTACTGCTTTGCCGCCGCGGGCCAAATAGCGCGGGGCCTGCTCATAGGCGGGGATGGCGCCGACAGTGACCAGCACCGCATCCGCGCCGCGGCCCCCCAGCGCCTTGTACACCGCCTTCCATGGCTTCTCTTCGGTCGCCAGAACCCCGTGAGTGGCGCCGAATTCCTTGGCGATTTCCAGTTTCTCCGGGCTCATGTCCACGGCAACAATGCGCCGGGCGCCGGCAATACGGGCCCCCTGGATGGCGTTGAGGCCAACACCGCCGGCACCGATAACCACCGCATCCTGGCCCGCCCGCAGCCCGGCGGCGTTGACGACAGCGCCCACACCGGTGATCACTCCGCACGAAACCAGTGCCGCGGCGTCCTTGGCCATGTTCGCGGGGATCTTCACGATCTGGCGCTGGTCCACCACCACCTTTTCGGCAAAGGCGCCGCAGGCCATAGCCTGCTCCAGCGGTTTGCCTCCGGCTGTCTTCAGCGGCCCGTTCACGCCGTCATAGGGGGTTTCGCAAATAACCGGCCTGCCGCCCGCGCAGGACGGGCAGGTGCCGCAGCTGCGGATCAGGGTGACCACAACGGAGTCGCCCGCTGCAAATCCCTGCACCCCCGCGCCAAGGCGGGTAATCACCCCGGCAGCCTCATGCCCATACACGGCAGGCAGATGCCCGCCCCAGGCGCCTTCGGCATAGGAGATATCGCTGTGGCAGATGGCGACGGCGTCCAGGGTCACCTCGACCTCGCCCATGCCGGGCGGCGCCAGCTGCACCTCCTCAATCACCAGCGGGGCCCCGAAAGCATGGCAGACGGCGGCTTTGATGGTTTGCATGGTCTTCCTCCCCGTTTTGAAGCAGGGTGGCGCGGCGGGTGCCCCGCAAGCAAGCCGGAATGCGGCAGCGGGCCGGCGGTTTTACGTTACGGAAGATTTGCTGCGCAGAAACACTACGCAGCCGATGGCCATCAGCAGCAGCGCCAGCAGGAAGGGCGCACCTGGCAGGTAAAGCGTGGCGCCTTCGCCCGTGAAGCGGGCAAACACTGCGGTCATCATCAGCGGCGACAGGATCATCGCCAGCGCGTTGACGGCGGTCAGCACGCCCTGCAGCTCACCCTGCTGGTTGTCCTCCACCGCCTGCGCCATCATCCCTTGCAGGGCGGGCTGGACGACAGCCCCCAGCGCCGAAACCGGGATCAGCAGCATCGCCAGGGTGCCGTTGGAGATAAAGGCCAGGATGCCAAAGGCAATGAAGTCAAAGACCTGCCCCCAGATCACCGTCTGCCGTTCTCCGGCCCAGATCACTGTGTAGCGCAGCAGCCAGCCCTGGACCAAAGCCATCGAGACGCCGTAGACCGCCAGCGACACCCCGATCACCTGCGGCTGCCAGCCAAAGCGCTCCAGCGTGAAGAAGGACCAGATCGCCGGGTAGACATAAATCGCCACGGAATAGAGGAAATAGACCCACAACAGCGCCTTGATCCCTGGAATGCGCCCGACTGCCCGGAAAGCGCCGAACGGGTTGGCGCGGCGCCAGTCGAAGGGGCGGCGGTTATCCTCCCGGACTGTCTCGCCCATGACGAACCAGCCCAGGGCGAAATTCGCCAGAACCAGCAGCGCGGCGGCATAGAAGGGCGCGCGCGTGCCCAGTTCTCCCAGCAGTCCGCCTATCAGCGGGCCCAGCACGAAACCCGCGCCAAAAGCCGCGCCAAGCAGACCGAAATTGGCAGCCTTCTTCTCGGGCGGCGAAATGTCGGCGATATAGGCACCTGCGGTGGAGTGGGTGGCAGCGGTGATTCCGCCCAGAACACGGCCCAGAAGCAGCAGCCACATGGTGCCGGCCACCGCCATGATCAGGTAGTCCAGCGCCATCACAAACAGCGAGACCAGCAGCACCGGCCGCCGCCCCACCGCATCGGACAGGCTGCCCAGAACTGGGCTGAACAGGAACTGCATCACTGCGAACACCGTGCTGAGAACACCGCCCCAGACCGCCGCCTGCGCCAGCGAGCCGCCCTGCACCTCGGTGATCAGGTTCGGCATCACCGGCATGATCAGCCCGATGCCCATGGCGTCGATCATCACCGTGGCCAGAACAAAAAGCAGGGACAGGCGGCTGAATGGTCTGACTGCAGCGCCATCATCCTGATCTTCTGACAGCGCTGACACGCGTTCTCCCCTCCAGGATGCTCTATTGGTCGCCCAGCTCCTCAGCGCGTTTGGCGAACTGCAAGGCATCCCTCGGTGCCCGGCCCATCTGCTGCGCCGGATCAAACAACGCCGCTGCGTTCAGATCCGGGTAATCACGTGCCACAAGTTCCCGCAGCGGCGTTTGCGAGCCCTGCGCCTCCTGGCACAGCGCCTTCACCGCCGCCTGTGCATCGGGCCGGGGTATCTGCTCCGTCAGGGCAAAGCTCAGCGCCTCGGCGTGGATCATGTCCAGCCCGCCCGCCAGCGCGGCGGCCATTGCCTCAGGGTTGGGGGCCAGGCCGGCGCACAGCTCCTTGCCCGTTTTCGCAGCACTGGCCGCACCCAGAACGATCTGCGGCAGGCACATCCATTCGCTGAACCAGGTCGCCCCGTCGCGCTGGTGCTGCTGCAATGAGGCGCCCTGCAGGACAGAGACCAATCCGCTGCCTTGCCGCGCCAGCGCCGCCAGCACCGAAGGCGCCACCGGGTTCTGTTTCTGCGGCATGGTGGAGGAGGCACCGGCACCGCCCAGCGAAATCTCCGAAATGCCACTTTGGGCCAGCGCAATGCAGTCCCCGCCGATCTTGCCGAAGGCCAGCGTCACCCGTTGCAGCCAGTCCGCGATCCGCAGGACGGGGGTGCGGTCGGTGTGCCAGCTGCACCCGGGATCCTGCAGTGCCAGCCCTTTGGCCATCGCGGCGCGCACTTCCGCTGCCTTTGGGCCCAATGCGCCGGACGTTCCCGCGGCTCCCGACAGGGAGACCAGCAGGCACGACTGGCGCAGCGCGGGCAGTTCTTCCAGCAGGTTCAGAAGCGGTGTGCCCCAGCCCGCGGCCACCGCCCCGACACTTGTGGGGGTGGCATGCTGGCCGTAGGTGCGGGCGGCCATTGGCAGGTCCGCATGGGTTTTGGCCAGCCTGCCAAGCGATACCGCAGCGGCTTTCACGTCTGCTTCCACCAGCGCCAGCACCTGACGCAGCCGCAGCATCAGCGCGCTGTCCATGATGTCCTGCGAGGTGGCGCCCCAATGCACATACTGCGCGTGCTCCGGCGCCTTCATCTCCTCCCGGAAAGCGGCCACCAGACCCGGCACCGGCACGCCGTTCTGCGCTGTGGGCTGTTTCAGCACGCCGGGATCAACGGCGATTTCCACCACCGCCCGGGCAATCGCTGCGGCGCTTTCCTGCGGGATCACGCCTGCCTCGCCTTGCGCCTTGGCCAGTGCGCCCTCGACCAGCAGCATGGCACGCACCTCCGCACTGTCCGAAAACAGGCGGCTGGTCTCGCCGCTGCTGAAAAGCCCGCCATATACCTGGCTGTCAAAAACCGAGCCTGCCATCAGACCTCCTTTGCGATGTGCCCGATCAACTCCGCAAGCCCTTCGGGGTCTGCAAAAAAGGGCGAATGGGAAGTGTTCATGTCAAAGACCCGCTGCGGCGGCAGCTGCGCCGCCATCTGCGCCTGGTATTCCGGCGGGATCACCCGGTCCTCTGTGCAGCGGATATAGGCCTTGGGCATGCTCGCAAATCGGTCGCCCAGGAAGATTGGCGTATCCTGCGGCGGGATCGGCTGCGGGCAGAGGTTCTCCAGCGCGAACCGCACCCTCTCAGCCGGGCAGTCGTGATAGAACAGTTCCGGAGCGGTCTCTGCCACAAAGCTGTAGCTGGTGCCGGCCGCGTTTTTGGTGGTGGCACCGGTCAGCGTCTGCCGCGGCCCGGCCTTGCGCATGCCGATCAGGGACATACCGCTGACCGGAATATAGCTGCACAAGTAGATCAGCCCGCGCATCTTATCAGGCCCGGCCTCTGCCGCGGCGGAAATGGGAAACCCGGCCCAGGAATGGCCCAGCACAATAGTGCCGGGCGTTGAGGCTGCCAGCACTGCTTCCGCGGTTTCGGCCAATGTGACCTCTGCCGGATCGCGGCCATCGCCGTGGCCGGGCAGGGTGATGGTGCGGGCGGTGTGGCCGCGCGTCTCCAGCGCAGGGACAACGTCGCGCCAGCACCAGGCACCATGGCAGGAGCCGTGAACCAGAAGAATGTCAGCCAATGTGCCCGGTCTCCCTCAGAAACGCGGTCAGCCGCTCTGCATATTCGTCAGGCTGCTCAACGCAAGGAATATGGCCCGCGCGCCGGATCAGGTGGAACTGGCTGCCGGGGATCAGGTCCACCGTCTCGCGCACCAGATCGGGCGGGGTGGAGCCGTCCTCCGATCCCGCAATACCCAGGCAGGGCAGCCGCAAGCCACTGGTGGGGGTATAGAAATCGGTGCCTGCAATCGCCGCACAGCAGCCGGCATAGCCGTCGCGGGATTGCTGCACCAGCATGTTGCGCCACAGCTGCAGTTCCGGCGTGGCGCGAAAGCCGCGGGCAAACCAGCGCTCCATCACCGCGTCGGCCAGCGCTTCGATGCCGTCGCGCTGCACTGTCTGCACCCGCTCTTTCCACATCTCCGCGGTGCCGATCTTGGCGGCAGTGTTCGACAGCACCAGCGCCCGGATCTGATCCAGCCGTTTCACCGCCAAGCCTTGCGCGATCATGCCGCCGATCGACAACCCAACGAACATGCAGTCCCGAACCTGCAGATGATTCAGCAGCCGCTCCGCGTCGCGCACCAGCGCCCCCATCGAATAGGGCGCGGGCGGGCAGGAGGACAGCCCGTGCCCGCGCTTGTCATAGCGGATGATGCGCAGGCCCTCGGGAAGCCGGTCTACCACTGCGTCCCAGACCCTCAGATCGGTCCCCAGAGAATTGGCAAAAACGATGGGGGCGCCGTCCGGGTCCCCGTCAATGCGATAATGAAGCTGGACATCGCCCAGGTCTGCAATCTGCATGGAGCGCCTCTTTGCTGTTCCGCCGCACTCTACCTGCGCCGGGGCCGAGAGGTAAACCAGCCGCCTGCCGCAGGCGGGGGAATTTTCTTGAGAAAGAAAATTGGCCGGAGAAATTGCATTTTCCGGCGCGCCTCAGCCGCGCAGCACCATGTGGGCCATGATCTGCCCGTGATCGGAGGCCAGCTTGTTATAAGGCGCCTCCGGGTGGCTGCCGTCGGTCAGATGATCGTTGAAAACGCTGTAGTACTGCATCTCTCCAACCGCCCCGGGCCAGGCCGGATCGAAATGGCGCGACATGTAGATCTGGTCGACGCTCTCATGCACGCCGCCAAAGGCGGTTGTATAGACGACATCGCGCAGGGATTTCTTCAGGAACATCTTCTCGGCGGAGCGCAGCCGCACCCGGTCGATGGCTTCGCGGATCAGGGCGTCCTCCTCCTCGCTGTAACGGTCGCCGGGGTGCTTGGCGTCATGGCGCAGCATCCAGGCGTAGTTCTTGAACGGTGCCTCGCCAGAGATGATTTCGCTGCTGACCGCGTGCTCGCCGTCGTTGAAGTCCCCCAGCACCACCACCGGGCGTCCCTGTTCCAGCTCATCCAGCACCGCGCGGCGCAGCACCCAGGCCTCGCCCATCCGCCTGAGCGCCGCGCGCAGCGATCCCATCGCCCGGCCCGCCGCATCATAGGCGGTCAGCACCGTTTCGGGCGGATAGGGCGCGCCCTGCGGCTTGATGTATTCGCCAAGTTTCGATTTCAGGTGGCAGTTGAACACAGTGACCACCTGATCCCCAATCGGCACCCGCACCTTCAGGATCGGGCGCGAAAGCCGGCGCAGAGTGTAAAAGCCTGCGTCCTCTTCCTCGCCCAGGCAGGCCATGGGTATGTCCAGCGGCTGGTCCAGGTCCTGGATCGCTTCCGGTTCGTCCGCAAAGCCGAACCGCGACAGCACCGCCAGCCCGGGCCGCCGCTCGCCTGGATCACCGGTGTCGTTCAGGTTGGAGGCAAAGGCCAGTTCCGCCTCTGCGTAAGAGCTATAGGCCAGCTTCTGAAAAACTGCCTTGCGGTGATAGCGTTTGGAGGGATCGGGGATGCTGGCGGCGTTGGCTTCCGCCCCGCGCCGGTCGGTCTCGGCGATCACCTGGCGCAGCGGCGCTTCGTCAAAGATCTCCTGAAACCCAACAATGTCGGCGTTCAGCGTCAAGAGCTGGTCGGCCATCCAATCCGCCTTCCAGGCGTATTCCTCCGGCGTATAGCTTTGGAAGCGGTAGTATTCCCGCTCCGGTCCGATCAGATTCTTGACGTTGAACGAGGCGATGGTGAAGCGTGTCATAAATGCCCCCCTGACTGCCGCGCCATGAAACGCGCGGCCAGGGGTCAAGCATAGCGCGAGAGCGCCTCCCGGAACAGCTCTGCATCCACATTGCCGCCGGTGGCAACCGCGATCACCGCGGCGCCGGTGATCCGGTCAGGGTGGAACAGCGCGGCGGCCAGTGATGCCGCGCCGCCGGGTTCCAGCACGATTTTCAGCCGCAGGAAGGCCAGCGCCATTGCCCGCATCGCCTCCTCCTCGCTGATCACCAGCCCCGGCCCGCACAACCGGCTGAGAATGGGAAAGGTGATTTCCCCCGGCTGCGGTGTCAGGATCGCGTCGCAGATCGAGCCGGACTGGCTGGGGTTCCGGCAGATTTCGCCTGCCGCCAGCGAGCGGGCCACGTCGTCAAAGCCTTCCGGCTCCACCGTCCGCACCCGCAGGCCCGGCGCGCGCGCCTCCAGCGCCAGCGCAATGCCCGAAGACAGCCCGCCGCCGCCGCAATTGACCAGCACATCCGCTTTGGTGACGCCTTCGGCGGCGGCTTGTTCCGCGATCTCCAGCCCCGTGGTGCCCTGGCCCGCGATCACCTGCGGCTCATCATAGGGTTTGATCAGGGTCAGCCCGCGCGCTTCCGCGTATTGCGCGCCCACCGCCTCGCGGCTCTCACCGCCCGCGCGGTCATAGAGCACCACCTCGGCGCCCAGATCGCGGGTGTTCTGGATCTTCAGCCGGGGCGCATCGGCGGGCATCACGATCACCGCAGGCACCCCATGCGCCTTGGCCGCCGCTGCCACACCCTGCGCATGGTTGCCGCTGGAATAGGCGATGACGCCGCGCTTGCGCGTCTCTTCCGGCAAGGCCGAAACCGCCGACCAGCCGCCGCGGAACTTAAACGATCCGGTGTGCTGCAGGCATTCCGCCTTCACCAGCACGCGGCGGCCGGCGACCTCGTCCAGAAACGGCGAAGACAGCAGAGGTGTGACGCGGGCATGGCCCTTCAGCCGCTCCGCCGCGGCGTCGATCATGGCAATTGAGGTCATTTGACGTGGTCCAGAACTGAATGGATGAGAGCAAGCGCTTCGGGCTCGTCCAAAAAGGGCACATGGCCGCGGTCGGCAATTTCAGCAGCGCGCAGGCCCGGCAGGCGGTGCTGCATCTCGGTGAAAGTATCAGCGCTCAGAATGTCCGAGTTCGCGCCGCGGATCACGCCGCAGGGCAGCCCCTCCAGCGCCAGGAACAGCGGCCACAGATCCGGGGCCGGGCCTGCCTCGGCCTGCGCCAGCAGCGCATCCCGCAACCGCGGGTCATAGCGCAGGCTAAGCCCCTCCGGGCCCTGGTTGTAGAACGCCTCCGCTTCCTCCCGCCAGCGCGCCGCGGGCACGTCCGGGAAGGCCGGCGCCATCAGCGCCGCCAGCGCTTGAGCGGCCTGCGCGTGGGTTTTGGCGGCCGGGCGGCGGCCGACGTATTCCATGATGCGGGCAATGCCGCCCGGTGGAATTTCCGGGCCCACATCATTCAGGATCACCGCCGCCAGCCGGTCCTTGGCCATTGCCGCCAGCGTCATCGCCACCAGCCCGCCGCGCGAGGTGCCAAGCACCGCCGCGCGCTGCAGTTTCAGATGATCCAGCAGCTCCACCACATCCTGCGCTTCGCGCAGCACGTTGTAGTTCATGAAATCGGGATCGTGCGCCGACTGCCCCCGGCCGCGCGCGTCGAGGGTGATCATCCGGTACGGCCCGGCATGAGATGCGAAGTAACGGAAGTCCCGGCTGTCGCGGGTGAGGCCCGCAAGGCAGAGGAGCGGCAAGCCCGCGCCGCTGTCCGTGTAATAGAGCCGCAGCCCGTCAGAGGTTTCAAAGAACGCCATGGGTCCGCCTAGCTCCGGGCAAGGTCTGGAATGGCGGTCAGGTCCGGCAGGATGTGCGCGGGCTTCCAGGGCAGCCGGTCCACCGGCTCGCCCGCCCGGTTCACCCAGGCGGTGACAAAGCCGTAGCCCGCAGCTCCCGCCGCATCCCAGCCGTTGGAGGAGACAAACAGCACTTCGTCCTTGGCGCACCCGAAACGCTTGCCGACCAGATCGTACACCCGGCTGTCAGGTTTGAAGATGCCGGCGCTTTCCACCGACAGCACATCATCCAGCACGTCTGCCAGCCCCGCCGACTGTACCGCCCCGTCCAGCATCGCAGGCGAGCCGTTCGACAGGATTGCGGTGTTCATCCCGGCGTCTTTCAGCGCCTTCAGCATTGCGGGCACCTCCGGGTAGGCCTGCAGTTCCCAGTAAAGATCCAGCAGGCGCTGGCGCAGGGCGGAGTCCCCGTCCAGCCCGGCGGCTTCCATCGCCCAATCGAGCCCGTCCTGGGTCACATCCCAGAAATCCGCATGGGCCCCGGTGATGGCGCGCAGCCAAGTGTATTGCAGCTGTTTCAGCCGCCAGTGGCCGGCCAGCTCCGCCCAGTTGTCCTGCAAGTGCGGAAACTGCGGCTCGCCGGCGGCCTGGCGGGCGGCGGCTGCCACATCGAACAGGGTTCCGTAGGCGTCGAAGATACAGGTGGTGATCGGCATGGCTCCCTCCGTTGCGGCGAGAGTTGCACGAAGGCGGCGGGGTGGCAAAGCCGGAAATTACCCCCATACGGGTTTACATCGCGTCTGCGGGCGCTAGGCTGCGCCCCTTTATCAACCCGCAACCGATTGGAGGTCTCATGACCGGGGTAAAGAACGGCGACACCGTGCGCATCCACTACACAGGCAAGCTGACGGATGGCACCGTTTTCGACAGTTCCGAAGGGCGTGACCCGCTGGAATTCACCGTCGGCGCAGGCCAGGTGATTGCCGGCATGGATGCCGGTCTGGAGGGCATGGAAGCCGGCGAGAAGAAGACGCTGGAAATCGACTGTGCCGATGGCTACGGCCCGATCAATCCCGAAGCGCGCCAGCAAATCCCGCGCGAAGGCATTCCCGCCGATATCCCGCTGGACCTGGGCACACAGCTGCAAATGCAAAGCCCCGAGGGCCATGTGCTGCCTGTTACCGTGGTCGAAGTGACCGAAGAGACCGTGACGCTGGATGCCAACCATTTCCTGGCAGGCAAGGATCTGGTTTTCGACATCGAGCTGGTGTCTATCAACTGATGTCGCGCCTGCGGGGCAGGGGAGGTGCTCCCGCGCCCGCAGGTCCACCGGCTGCGCCGGAAGACGCTTGCCACGCGCAACGGGAGCGGGCTTCGCCCGAAGCCCGGCGACGGGCGGGAGCGCGCCGCAGGCCGGATGCAGACTGCCGCGGGCCGAGTGAAGCTTAGAGAAGAAACAGAAAAAGGCGCCCGTGGGGCGCCTTTTTGATGAACGGAGAGCCTTGGGGGAGGCGGCTACAGGTGATCCTGCTGCGGCATTCCCAGCACGTGGAACCCGCCGTCCACCCGGATGACCTCGCCCGTGGTGCAGGCGCCTGCGTCCGAGGCCAGGTAGACCGCAGTGCCGCCCACCGCCTCCAGCGTCGCGTTGTCGCGCAGCGGCGCGTTCTGGGCGGTGTGCTTGAAGGTCTTGCGCGCACCGCCGATGGCGGCACCTGCCAGGGTCTTCATCGGCCCGGGCGAGATCGCGTTCACCCGGATGCCTTCCGGGCCCAGATCGTTGGCCAAATAGCGGGTCGCCGACTCCAGCGCCGCCTTGGCCACGCCCATCACGTTGTAGTTCGGCACAACCCGGTTCGACCCCTGATAGGTCAGCGTCAAGAGGGTGCCGCCATTGTCCTTCATCAGCGGGTAGGCGCGCCGCGCCACCTCGATGAAGGAATAGGCGGAAATATCCATCGAGTTCTTGAAGTTTGCGCGGGTGGTGTTCAGGAACCGCCCGGTCAGCTCCGACTTGTCGGAATAGGCGATGGCGTGCACCACGAAATCAATCGTGGGCCAGCGCGCGGCCAGCTGCTCGAACGCTGTGTCCAGCGAGGCATCGTCCGTCACATCCACGTCGACCATGAAATCCGAGCCGACGCTCTGGGCCAGCGGCTCCAGCCGCTTGCCGAAGGCCTCGCCTTGATAGGTAAAAGCCAGTTCGGCCCCGGCGTCCGCCATGGCCTTGGCAATGCCCCAGGCGATGGAGCGGTCATTCGCAACGCCCATGATCAGGCCTCGCTTGCCGGTCAGAAGTCCCGTCATCGCCATTTATCCCTTGTACTTGCTCAGAACCATCGAACCATTGGTGCCGCCAAAGCCGAAGCTGTTGGTCATCACCGAGTCGAGGCCGGCATTTTCCACCAGGCTGGTGGCAATCTCACCTGGCTGGATGCCGTCGGCGAGTGTGTCGACATTGATCGACGGGGTAATGAAATCATTGTCCAGCATCAGCAGGCAAAAGATCGCCTCCAGCGCGCCGGCAGCGCCCTGGGCGTGGCCGGTCATCGACTTGGTCGAAGAAATCGGCGGCACGCTGCCTTCGCCGAACACCCGGCGAGCGGCTTCAACCTCGCCGACATCGCCCACCGGGGTCGAGGTGCCATGCGCGTTGATGTAGCCGACCTTGCGGCCTTCGGGCAGGGTCGCCAGCGCCAGCCGCATTGCCCGCTCGCCGCCCTCACCGGAGGGCGCCACCATGTCGTGGCCATCGGAGGTGGCGGCAAAGCCGGTCACCTCGGCATAGATCTTGGCGCCACGGGCCTTGGCGTGTTCCAGCTCTTCCAGCACAACAATGCCGCCGCCGCCGGAGATCACGAAACCGTCGCGGTCCTGATCGAAGGCGCGGGAGGCCTTCTCCGGCTCATCGTTCTTCTTGGAGGACATTGCCCCCATCGCGTCGAACAGGCAGCTCAGCGTCCAGTCCAGCTCCTCGCCGCCGCCGGCAAACATCACGTCCTGCTTGCCCATCATGATCTGTTCAGCCGCGTTGCCGATGCAATGCAGCGAGGTCGAGCAGGCGGAGGTGATCGAGTAGTTGATGCCCTTGATCTTGAACGCGGTCGCCAGGTTGGCCGAGATCGTCGAGGACATGCACTTCGGCACCGCGAACGGACCGATCCGCTTGGTCGCGCCGGTTTTCAGCACCGTCTGATGCGCCGCCAGCATGGCCGAGGTGGACGGGCCGCCGGAACCCGCGACCAGGCCGGTGCGCTCGTTCACAACGTGATCTTCGCTGAGGCCTGCATCGGCAATCGCCTGGCTCATGGCGATATGGGCATAGGCCGCACCCGGACCCATGAAACGCAGGGTGCGCTTGTCCACATGCTCAGCCACATCAATCTTGAGCGTGCCGGCCACCTGGCTGCGGAAGCCGTGCTCGGCCATTTCGGGGCTGGCAACGATGCCGGATTTACCGGCTTTCAGCGAGGCGGTGACTTCTTCGGCATTGTTCCCGATGGAGGAGACAATCCCCAGACCGGTGACGACGACGCGGCGCATGTGCGTACTCCTGTTCCTGTGACTTTTGTCCTGTCCGGAAGCCTGTCAGCTTTCGGACAGAGCCACTTTCATATCCTTGACCTGATAGATCACGTCCCCGTCGGCTTCGACGATGCCGTCGGCAACACCCATGGTCAGGCGGCGGGTCTGCACCGCCTTGGTGAAGTTGACGCGGTAGGTCAGCATCTTGCGGTCCGGGCGCACCATGCCGGTGAGCTTCACCTCACCCACACCCAGCGCATAGCCGCGGCCCTTCCAGCCGCGCCAGCCCAGGTTAAAGCCGGTCAGCTGCCACAGGCCGTCCAGGCCCAGGCAGCCGGGCATGATCGGGTTGCCCGGGAAATGGCAATCAAAGAACCACAGGTCCGGGGTGATGTCGAATTCTGCAATCACATGGCCCTTGCCATGCTCGCCGCCGTCACCGGAAATCTCGGTGATGCGGTCCATCATCAGCATCGGCGGCGCCGGCAGCTGGGCGTTGCCCGGCCCAAACAGCTCGCCCCGCGCGCATTTCAGCAAATCGTCCTTGTCAAAGCTGCTGGGGTAATCGGCCATTCGGGCATCTCTCCTGCCTGGGGTTCGGGTCTATATATCTGGCGCTCTGTAGCACCGCGCGAAAGGGTCCTGCAAGGGGACCCCGCGTCACTTCCTGCGCTGAATGTGCCATAGACGCCCCGGAAAGGGCAGTTTAGCTGCGAATGAATTTCATTTGAAAAACCTTGGGTGTTGCTCCTATATATACGGTCAGCAACGCGATGCAGGACCTGCTCATGACGCCAAACAGCGAAGAAGTGGCCACACGCTGGCTGACAGAGGCCGGGCTGAGACCCACCCGGCAGCGGGTGGCGCTTGCCGAATTGCTGGTCGGCGACGGCAAGCACCGCCATATCACCGCCGAAAGCCTGTTCGAGTCGGCCAAGAAAAAAGGCGCCGCGGTGTCGCTGGCGACCGTCTACAACACCCTGCGCGCGTTCTGCGATGCGGGCGTGCTGCAGGAGATCCCGCTGGACGGCTCCAAGAGTTATTTCGACACCAACACCCACGACCACCCGCATTTCTTCTGGGAGGATGAGGGCCGGGTCAGCGACGCGCCGTCGCAGGATCTGGTGATTCACAAGCTGCCGGAAGCGCCGGAGGGGATGGAGATCGCCTCAGTTGATGTGGTGATCCGCCTGCGCAAGGTCTGACCGTCGGACGCTCAGCACCTCGCGGAGAATTTCATGTGCTTTGTAGGCCGGGGATGCCTCCGGCATTCCAGTGTGGGCTGCCAGAATCACCGGCTCCTGCGCGCCCGTGTCGGTGACCGGCACCGCGCACAGGGCTTTACCGTCATAACTGATCCCGCCGGGCGGCAGGCTGTAGCTGATGCCCACCCCCTCGCCATTGGCTGCCAGGCTGCGCAGCAGCTCCAGCGAATCCGCCCTGTGTGCAATCCGCGGCACCAGCCCCTGCGTCTTGAACAGTCCCAGCATGTGCTGCACCGACAGCCCCTCCTGCGACAGCACCAGCGGATGCTGTGCCAGTTCCGCCAGTGAAATGCCGGTCCGCTCCGCCACCGGATGCTCCGGCGGCACCAGCGCATGCGGCGCGATCCTGTCCAGTTCCGCCCGGCTGAAGGCCGCATCCAGTCCCAGGTCATAGGTGATGGCCAGATCCGCCCTGCCTCTGCTCAGCGCGGAAATCAGCGGCTCAAACCCGCAAGCGCGGTGGCTGACCTCCACGTCCGGCAAGGCCGCGCGCAAGGCCTTCAGGGCCGGGGCCAGCAGAAACGGGGCCAGGTCGGAGAAGCAGACCAGCGTCAGCTTTTGCACGGCTCCGGCGTTTTTGGGGTTTTCCAGCCGCGCCGCCTGATCCAGCAGCGCCTGCGCCTGCATGGCAAACCGCCGCCCCTGCGGCGTCAGCGCCAGCGCCGTGCCGCGCCTGCGCAGGAACAGCGCGAGGCCCAGATGCTCCTCGATCCGGCTGAGGGCGGCGGACAGCGCGGGCTGGCTTACATGCACGGCATCCGCCGCCGCCGACAGGCTGCCGTGACGTGCCACGGCGCAGACATATTCGTAATGGCGCAGAGTGAGATATAACATGAAGTGATGGGTAACTTAGAAAGATACGATTTGAAACTATATATCTGCCGCGGCAGGAATGACGCATCGGATTTGCATCATTCAGCAGCGGAGACAGCAATGGTCCACCCCCTCATCACCCCGGAACATGTGGAGCAGTTCCAGCGCGACGGCGTGGTCCTCATCCGCGGCCTGTTCACGGACCAAGTGGAACTGCTGCGCGCAGGCGTCGCGGCCAATATGGATAACCCCGGGCCCTATGCGTCGAATAACGAAAAGGCAGGCCAGACCGGCCGGTTCTTTGACGATTACTGCAACTGGACCCGAATCCCCGAGTTTCAGCAGGCGATTGCAGATTCCCCGGTTGCCGAAGTCGCCGCCGACCTGATGCAATCGCAGTCAGTGCAAATGTTCCATGACCATGTTCTGGTCAAGGAGCCGGGCACCTCGATGCCGACCCCCTGGCACCAGGACGGGCCATACTATTTTGTCGAGGGTGATCAGACCATCAGCTTCTGGTCGCCGCTGGATGAGGTGAAAGAGGCCACCCTGCGCTGTGTGGCCGGCTCGCACAAATGGGAGAAGGAAGTGCTGCCGACCCGCTGGGTGTCAGAAGAGGATTTCTTCCCGGACGAGGGTCAGTACATGGCCGTCCCCGACCCGGATGCCGAAGGCATGAAGGTGCTGGAATACCCGATGCAGCCGGGCGATGCGGTGGCCTTTAACTACAAAACCCTGCACGGCGCCCGCGGCAACACATCGGCCTCGCGCCGCCGCGCGTTTTCGTTGCGGCTGGTGGGCGATGATGCGCGCTATGTCGAACGTCCTGGCCGCACCTCGCCGCCGTTTCCGGGCCACGATATGCAGCCCGGCCAGCGCCTGCGCGAGGATTGGTTCCCGATCCTGCTGCAGCGCTAAAGGAGAGGGGGCGTTGCCCCCTCAGGCCTGACGGCCTTCACCCCAGAATATTTCGGGAAAGATGAAAGCCGCGCGATCCTATTTCTTCAGATCGCGGCGGATGCCCATGTTTTCGGCGTTTGAGAAGGAGCAGGTCTTGCAGATGCCGAACTGCTTGAGGAAGCCGCGCTTGCGGGCGCGCGCGGCCTCGTCTGAGCGGTAGGCGGCCAGGAAACCGTCCTGCTCGACATTGGGCAGCTGGATCACCTGATCGTAGTCGATGCAGCACAGACCCAAATCGCCGTTCCAGAACACCACCGACTGAAACAGCGGCACCGTGCACAGCGCGTGGCTGGTGTGGCGCGGGTGGCGGCGCAGCTCCTTCTGGCGCGGCAGGAAATGGGCGAACTCCCGCTTCTGGTCGGCCGAGGTGTAGGAGCCGATCGAGAAGGTCTTGAACCGCACACGGTCAAAACCCGCCTCGCGCGCCCAGGTTTCCATCTCGTCCATCTGCGGCTCGGAGTAGCTGGTCAGCAGCGTTTGCAGCACCGTGACCGGCGTCTTGAAGCCCAGGTCTTTCTTGATCGTGAGGAATTCCTCGATGCTGGCCTTGACCTTATCGAAGTCGGAGTTGACCCGGTAGGACTCCTGCGCCTCCTTGGAGAACCCGTCCATGCAAAGATTCACCCGTGCGAGACCCGAGCGGATCAGCCGCTCGCTCATCTCGGGTGTCAGGCGGGTGGCGTTGGTCGACAGATAGGTGTCATGGCCGTTTTCATGCGCATAGGCGATGAAATCGGGCAGATCCTTATGCAGCGTCGGCTCACCGGAGAAGCTGAAGTAAATCGCGGGTTTTTCCGGCTGGTCCATGAAATCGTCGATGATCTTGCGGAACACATGCGGTTTCATCATACCGCGCTTGCGGCTCATCGCAAAGGTGACGGGGCAGACCGGGCAGCGCAGGTTGCAGCTGTTGGTGGCGTCGATGATGATGATCTTGGGCGGGCGGCGGAAAAAAGACAACGGCAGCAGCCGGGCCATCAGATGCAGCGCCCGCTCATGCAGCCCGGGCGGCTTGGCGGGGAGGTCTGGCTGCGCGGTGTCCGGACTGAGGTCCGGCGCGGGGGCTTGATCTTTCATGCGAGGCTCTCCGCAGGGGGCTGACAGGGTCTACCTTAAAGCTCAGGGGGTGACAGGCAACCATTTGTCGCGTCACGGTCTGTGAGCTTTACGTGAACTGTTGGAACGGCGTCGCTGCACACCTTTGGATGGAGCAGGTTTGAATTGTGAATTCAAGCAATTAACCGGGCTGCATGGGCAAGCCCGCACTGCCATATGCAAGCGTGATGCTGACCCGGTCTTACTGCTCAGACGGCACCGCCCGCCGTGAAAGGCTGATTGTCAGGCGGCGTGGGCCGGAAACGAAACCCTGCGCGCTGCCCGCCACTGCGGCCGGGCATCCCGACGGCGCAGGACAGGATACCGCACCCGATGCCGGATCAAGGAGCAGATGCGCTGGCGCAGGGCGTCCGGCGGGTGCATCGCGGCGAAGGGCCCTGACCGTCCAACCGCCGAAGCCTCCCGGTCAGAAGGGCAGGAGCAGGTGTGCTTGATTGAGGGCTGCCTCGCGTTGCTTGCAGTCCGTGCTGCGGTGTGCCGGTGCAGCAAGCGGCGTGACCCGATGGGCGTTCGCCTTGTCTCCGTTCACCGTCTGAGCATGGTTTCCGCCGGCCGAAGCAGGCGTTTAACCAGCCGCAGGATCGACCGCTGTGCTGACCTGTTCAGCCACCGAATCTCCATTACCGGTCAGCCGCAGGCCTCCCGCGCAGGAGGGTTTGCATGGCGGTGCAGCTGCCTGCGGTCCGGCGGTGAAATTCCGGGAAAACGCCTCCGAAATACACAAATTTGTGCGCTGAATGCATGATTGCCGTCTTGACGCGGGGGGCTCCGTCCAGAGAAATACCGGCATGGCGTTACTGGCACATATCCTCCGGCTGATCAGGGTGGCTGCTGCATTTGCAGTGATCCTTGCGCTGGGGTTTTCGCTGCCATCCGCCGCGCATTCTTTTGCGGGTCATCACGGCAAGGCCGCGGTTTCGCATGCTGGGGACAGCCATGACGGCGCAGCTATTGCGGCCGCGGGTCATGACGCTTCGAATGCCGCTGCGCAGGACAGTCAGGATGCGCCCCGGAACGCAGAAACCGCCAATTGCTGCGCTGGCGCCTGCATGGCGGTTGCGGTGCTGTCTTTGCAGCCCCAGCAAATCTCCCTGACGCGGCCTGTGCGCTGGAAGCAGAAGAATTCACAGCTGCCATCCCAAGAACAGCCCGCGCTTCTGCGCCCGCCGAGAGCCTGAGACATCTGAACCGCTTCGGCGGTGATTAACCCGCTCCTGCATGCACCTGCAGGAGCCGTGCAGATATTTCTCAGGAAAAACACATGAAATCTCTCTTTCTGGCCGGGGCGGGCGCCCTGCTGCTGGGGGCGTGCGCCAAATCACCGGCGGCGCTGCCCGATACCGCAGCCTTGCAACATGCTGCGGCGCCGTCCGGCCCATACCGCTCTCTGAATTACCAGTCTCCCTTCAGGGGATTTAAAAGCCACACGCCCGGCGGCCCTGTGTCCTGGCGCGGTGTCAACGAGCAGCAGCGGGAGCGCCACTGATGACAGCAAAAACTTGGCGCGTCCTCTTGGCGCCGCCCCTGGTGCTGGCCGCCTGTTCGGCCGCCGTGCCGGAAAAATACACCAGCCCGCAGGCCGGGTTTCAGCAAGTTTCCAGCCAGACTGCGGCTGCCATCGGCAAACGCACGGCCTTTGCCCAAACCCGGGCCCAGAACGACGCGCTGGCCAAGGACGTCCGGCAGATGGTGCAGGGCAAGACGATCTCTGCCGATACTGCGGTGCAGGCGGCGCTGTTGAACAACAAGGGGCTGCAGGCGTCTTATGCCGCGGTCGGTTTGTCGGCGGCAGAGGCCTGGCAGCAGATGACACCGGAAAACCCGGTGGTCTCAATCGGGCTGATGGGGATCGGCGCGCCGGAACTGGGCCTGTACCGCGCCCTGGAATCCACCATCGCCGTGAACCTGCTGGACGTGAAGACCCGCAAGCAGCGCATCGCCGTGGCTGAGACGCAGTTTCAGCAGGCGCAGCTGAACGCGGTGAACGATACGCTGGCGCTGGCCGGGCAGACCCGGCTGGCCTGGATCAATGCCGTGGCGGCCTTTGAGCGGCTGAGCTATCTGCGCCAGGCCGGGGAAACCGCCGAGGCAGGGGCAGAGCTGGCCAGCCAGCTGGGCAAGACCGGCGCGCTGAACAAGGCTGGCCAGGCGCGGGAGTTTGCGTTCAATGCGGAGCTTGCAGGGCAGGTGGCCCGGGCCCGGCTGGAGGCAAAGCTCGCAAAGGAGGAGCTGACCCGGCTGATGGGGCTATGGGGCAGCGATGCCAATTATTATGTTCCCGATGCGCTGCCGCCGCTGCCCAAGTCGCTGAGCAAAGTGCCGGCAATCGAGAAGTCGGCCCTGCAGAACCGGGTGGACCTGCAGGTGGCCAAGCTGGGGCTGGAAGCACAGGCCCGGGCCTTTGGCCTGACGGACCGGACCCGGCTGGTCACCGACCTGGAGCTGATTGCCGGGGTGGAGGCCGAGCGCGAGCGCGAGGACGGGGAGACGGAAACCGAAACCCTGCCGCAGCTGGAGCTGGAGTTCGCCATCCCGGTGTTCGACACCGGCAAGGCGCGGATGCGCAAGGCAGAGCTGTCTTACATGCAGGCCGCAAATGCGCTGGCGGAACGGGCGGTCAATGTCCGCTCTGAGGCCCGCAGCGCAGAGCTGGCCTATTACGCCTCTTACGAGATCGCGCGCCATTACCGTGACGTGCTGATGCCGCTGCGCAAGACAATCGAGGAGGAAGGGCTGCTGAGCTACAACGGCATGATCACCAGCACCTTCGAACTGCTGACCGACGTGCGCGAAAAGCTGGCGGGCTCGCTGGAAGCGGCCAATGCCAAGCGCGATTTCTGGCTGGCGCAAGCCAATGTGAATGCCGCGATCTACGGCGGCGGTGCTGGATCAGCTCCGCAGGGCGGCAGCGCCGAAATCGCCGCGGGCGGCGGCGCGGGCCATTGAAAGGACCACATGACATGATGAACAGACGTCAAATGCTTGGCGCCGGCGCTGCAGGTGCGGCGCTGGTGTCCAGCCAGGCCTGGGGCAAGACCGCGAATATGGGCCTGCCCGAGGCCGCCAGCATGGACAGTGCCGCCACCCAGCCACCGCTGTCCCCCACGACTGGGCCGGACTACAACCCGGTGGTCACGCTGAACGGCTGGACCCTGCCGTTCCGGATGAACTACGGCGTGAAGGAGTTCCACCTTGTCGCGGAGCCGGTCGAGCGCGAGCTGGCCGACGGCATGATTGCCCATCTGTGGGGCTACAACGGCCAGTCCACCGGCCCAACCATCGAAGCGGTGGAGGGCGACCGGGTGCGGATCTTCGTCACCAATAAGCTGCCTGAGCATACCACGGTGCATTGGCACGGATTGATCCTGCCCTCCGGCATGGACGGGGTTGCCGGTCTCAGCCATCCCGGCATCCCGCCGGGCAAGACCTTTGTCTATGAGTTCGACCTGATCAAATCCGGAACCTTCATGTACCACCCGCATGGCGACGAGATGGTGCAGATGGCAATGGGCATGATGGGGATGTTCATCGTGCATCCCAAAGACCCTGCCTTCATGCCCGTCGACCGGGACTTCCTGATCATGTTGAACGCCTTCGACATCGACCCTGGCTCCTATGTGCCGCGGGTGATGGAGATGACGGACTTCAACCTGTGGTGCTGGAACAGCCGGATCTTCCCGGACATCGACCCGCTGGTGGTCAATCAGGGCGACCGGGTGCGGGTCAGGACCGGCAACCTGACCATGACCAACCACCCGATCCATATGCACGGCTACGACTTCGAGGTCACCTGCACCGATGGCGGCTGGGTGCCGGAAAGCGCCCGCTGGCCGGAGGTGTCGATCGACATTCCCGTCGGCGCCATGCGCGCCTATGAGTTCGACGCGGTGCATCCGGGCGATTGGGCGATCCACTGCCACAAGTCGCACCACACGATGAACGCCATGGGCCACGACATTCCAACCTTCATCGGTGCCGACAAGCGCAAGCTGACCGGTCAGATCCGCAAGCTACAGCCCGAGTATATGCCGATGGGCACCGCCGGCATGGCCGACATGGGCGAGATGTCGATGCCGCTGCCCGACAACACCGTGCCGATGATGGCCGGCTGGGGCCCCTACGGGCCGTTGGAAATGGGCGGCATGTTCTCGGTCGTGAAGGTGCGCGAAGGCATTGATGCAAACGACTACAGCGATCCCGGCTGGTACGAAAACCCGCCTGGCACCCAGGCCTATGAGTGGACCGGCGAACTGCCGGACTTCGCCCGCGCCGAAGACGCACAGACCCGTATTACCCCGAAACCATCCGCCAAGGGCTGACCCCTGGCTTCTACTAAACCTGACGAGGAGACAGACATGAACAAGATCCTTTCCGCAGCCCTTCTGGGCGTCCTTTCCGCAGCTCCGGCCTATGCCGGAGGCACCCACGGAGGCGGCCATGGCGGCGGCATGGAAGTCGGCAAACCCGGCGAGGCCGCGCACGTGAACCGCGAGGTCGCCGTGATCATGAAGGAAACCGATGACGGCGAAATGCTGTTCGAGCCCTCCAGCTTTTCCTTCGCCAAGGGCGAGACGGTCAAATTCGTGATCACCAACGCGGGCGAGCTGGAGCATGAGTTCGTGCTGGATACAGCAGAGCGCAATGTCCACCACAAGGCGATGATGGCCAAGATGGAGATGGAGCATGACGACCCGAACTCGGTGCGCCTGGATCCCGGCGCATCGGGCGAGGTCGTCTGGACCTTCTCCAACCCCGGCACCTTCGAATTCGCCTGCCTTATCCCCGGCCACTATGAATCCGGCATGCACGGGCCGGTTGCCGTGCTTGACGGCAGCGATGGCACCTTCACCAAAGGCACCGTCAAGAAGGTCGATCCCAAGTCCGGCAAGGTCACCATCATCCACGAGGAACTGGTGGATCTGGAGATGCCAGCGATGACCATGGTGTTCCGGGTGGCGGATGACGCGATGCTGGACCAGCTCAAGGCCGGCGATGCCATCGAATTCGTTGCCGAGCGGATTAAGGGCAAGCTGACCCTGACCGCGCTGAAGTAAGCCCGTGGCGGAAGGCGGGCCTGCCCGCCTTCCGCTGACCGGAACAAGGACGGCCGATGCCGGAATTCCATACTCTTGCGCATGACGCGGCCGCGGCGCTGGGCTTCAATTATGACAGCACAGCGCCGGCCTGGCTGCATCCGATGATGCATCTGGTGCTGGTGCTGGCCCCTGCGCTGCTGGCAGTGACCCTGGCTGCCAAGGCCGCCTGGCTGCTGCGGCGGCGGTTGCAGGCTGCGCCAGCAGCCGGTGCTGCTGAGCAGGGGCAGGATGGCGGCGCATGGGCCGGTCTGCCGCGCCAGATCCTGCGCACGACCGGGCGGCACCAGATGGTCCTTGTCCTGCTCAGCCTGACTGCGATGCCGATCCTCTACCTCACCCTGGAACTGCCCAAGCAGATCGTGAACCGTGTCTTTGAAAGCCAGGATATCGCGGTTCCGGTTCTTGGCTTCGAGCTCTCGCAGGTGTCGCTGCTGTTTTTCCTGTGCGGCGCTTACCTGGCGGCGATCTCGCTCAACGGCCTCAACAAATACTGGCTGAATATCAGCAAGGGCCGGGTCGCCGAACGCTTTGTGCGCCGCCTCCGCCTTACCGTTTACCGCCAGTGGCGGCGGGACCGGCCCGCATGGCGCAAGCCTGCCGTTATGCCGGTTCTGGGCCCTGAGGTTGAACCTGTTGGCGGCTTTGCCTCGGAGATGCTGACGGTGCCGCTGCTGCAAGGCGGGACGCTGGCCACGATTTTGCTGTTCATGTTTGTGCAGGACCCGATTCTGGCCGCGGCTGCGCTGACGGTGCTGCCCTTGCAGCTGATCATTGTGCCGCGGCTGCAGCGGCGGGTGAACACGGTGTCCCGCAAACGGATCCGCGAAATGCGCCTGCTGGGGGAAATCCTGGACCGCGGCATGCGGGGGCCGGGACAGGGCGCGCTGCCGGCCGCGCGCAGTTTCCGGCAACTGCAGGACCTGCGCCTGCAGATCCACCGCCTCAAATTCCTGGCCAAGGCCATCAACAATTTCCTGACCGCTCTGACGCCCTTCCTGTTCTATTCCCTGGGCGGCTATTTCGTGCTGCAGGAACGGGTCTCGCTGGGGGCGCTTGTGGCGATGCTGTCGGCGCACAAGGAATTTTCCGCGCCGCTGAAGGATCTGTTCCGGTTTTACCAGCAAAGCGAGGACGTGCGGATCCGCTATCAGGAAATCCGCGCCTTTGCCGCCCCCGCCATCGGGGCGCCTGGATTTGCACAAGCTGCGGGCCGTCCCCGGTACACCCCGGCCCCTGCCCGTTGCGCCACATCATTCACCCATGAAAGAAAGTCACCCATATGAGAAAGCCCCTCGTCATCACAGCCGCCGCTGCCGTGGCAGCCGCTGCGGCCTATTTCGTCTACAGCAGCGCAGGCAGAGATGGCGCAACCGCGCAGCGCGCCGTGCTGGAGCCCGGCGCGCCGCTTACCGCGGTTCAGCTGCCGCCGGATTTGAGTGATACCGCAAAGGTCGGCAAGCGCGCATTTGACGCGGTCTGTGCCGAGTGCCACGGCGATAACGCTGCAGGCCGCAATGGCATGGGGCCGCCGCTGGTTCACAAGATTTACGAACCCTCGCACCATGGCGATGCTGCCTTCTTGCTTGCGGTCCGCAACGGCGTGCGCGCGCACCACTGGAAGTTCGGCAACATGCCTGCGCAGCAGGGGCTGACCGATGCTGACGTCAAGGGCATCACCCGGTATGTGCGGGAGCTGCAGCAGGCCAACGGTATCGAATGACCCAAGCACAGGAAGCAGGGCCGCGGCGGCAGACCTTCCAGTCTCCCGCGGCTCTGAATGTCTCTAACGATGTGGCTGCTGTCCTTTGCGAATCATTGCCAAACCGCCTTGGCGCACCGATGCCGTCGGGGCGGTCACACAATCAAAGCTTCTGCAATGTTCGAACGCGTCCGCAGGAGTGTCTCAATCCCCCTTGAAAATATGGAAAAACCGGAGCATTCGGGACATGCAGGCAGGGTTGCGCACCTGATTGCCAAACCGCCACGGTATTCCCCTGAAACGAGGATTTCGAACAGCGTAACCGGCCTTTATTTTTAAGGCGTTGGCTGCGTCGGAAGAGGAATGTGAAGATTTGGTGGAGCCTAGGGGAGTCGAACCCCTGACCTCTTGCATGCCATGCAAGCGCTCTCCCAACTGAGCTAAGGCCCCAAACCTGTCCGCTTTTCGGTGTCCGTTCCGTTGCCGGTGCGGCCCGTCTCGCGGTGTGAGCGTCGTTTACGGGACGGCGGCGCGGGCTGCAAGCGGAAAATGCGCCGGGGTCCGAATTTTTTCCGGGCAGGGCCGGAGCGCGGTCCGGGGAAGGCCAAACGCTTCCCCGAACAGCTTGAATGGCCTCAGGAATCGTCCTCAGGCGACGACATGTCGGCAATGTCGTCCAGCGAGACGTTGTCGTCATCATCGTCATCATCCAGGACATCGTCGCCCAGATCGACATCGACGTCTTCGTCATCTTCCAGGACCACGTCATCCGTGTCCAGGTTCTCTTTGGCCTTCAGGGTAGCCGCGTCTTCGGCATCCGCCTCGATCATCCGGGTCTTGCCGGTATCCAGCTCCACGACCTCGCCGGTGTAGGGGCTGACGATCGGGTTCTTGTTCAGGTCATAAAAGCGCTTTCCAGTGGTAGGGCAGACGCGCTTTACACCCCATTCTTCCTTGGGCATGTGGATCCCCTTGATTTACTGGTGAGTCGTATCGACGATTCCGGTGCCTTGCCATATGAGGGGGGCACTGTCAAAGCCTTTGCCTGGAAGGGGGCGCGCATGGCCGATTATCACCTGCCCGGAGATCCGCCGGTGCCGCTGACCCTGCGGCGGTCAGCCGGGGCGCGGCGGATCAGCCTGCGGATTTCCTCGCTCGACGGGCGGGTGACGCTGACCCTGCCCAAAAGCCTGCCGGAGCGCGCCGCGCTGGCCTTTGCCGAAGAAAAGGCCGACTGGATCCGCGGCCATCTGCAAAAGCACCCCGAGGCGGTGCAGGCGGATTTCGGCGCGGTGCTGCCCATCGACGGCCAGAACCGGGTGGTCGAACGCGCCCAAGGGCGGCGCATCCAGCTGGAGGCAGGCCGGATTGCCGTGCCGGGGAACAGCCCGGCACGGCCCCTCCAGCGCTATCTGAAAGAGCTGGCGCGCAACCGGCTGGCCGAGGCCTCGGATTTCTATGCCGCGCGGCTGGGCAAGGGGTACAGCCGCCTGACCCTGCGCGACACCCGCTCGCGCTGGGGCTCCTGTACCGCGGACGGCGGACTGATGTATTCTTGGCGGCTGATCCTGGCACCGCCTGCGGTGCTGCGCTATGTCGCCGCCCATGAGGTCGCGCATCTTGCGGAAATGAACCACTCGCAGGCCTTCTGGGACACGGTGGAGCGTATCCACGGGCGCTGGCAGGACCCCCGCGCCTGGCTGCGGGAAAACGGAGCCCGCCTGCACCGCTACCGGTTCGGCGAATAAACTCAGTGCTTTGCGGGCCGGGCTGCGCGGGCTAAGCTCGCGTCACGTTTCCGTTTCCAGTTGCCCCGGTTCCTGAGGCCAGCCCGTGCCAGACAAACCGCAAAGACGCCTTGCTGCCATCTTCGTGCTGGATATTGCCGGCTTCAGCCGCCTGATGGCCGAGGATGACGCCGGCACGCTCAATCAGGTGCTGGCGCAGCAGCAAAGCCTGATCGCCCCGGCGATCCGCAGCCATCAGGGCCGGATCGTCAAGCTGATGGGCGACGGGGTGCTGGCGATCTTTCCCAGCGTGATTTCGGCGGTGGAGGCCGCGGCGGAGGTGCAGGCCGGCGCTGCGCGCAACCGCCACCTGCAGCTCCGGATCGGCATAACCCTGGGCGAGGTGCTGATTGCCCAGGGCGATGTTTATGGCGATGACGTCAATATCGCCGCCCGGCTGGAGGCGCTGGCGCCGCTGGGCGGGGTGGCGCTGTCGGCTGCGGCTTACGGGCAGGTGCAGGGCCGCATCCCCTATGCGTTCGAGGACATGGGCCTGCATGAGGTCAAGAATATACCGCAACCGGTGCATGTCTATGCGCTGGGGCAGGAGCTGACCTCGCTGCCCAGCCTGCACCGCAGCAGCCCGCCGCCCAAGCCCAAGGCGGCCAAGCCGCACCGGGGCATGCGGCCTGCCGTGCTGCTGCTGGCGGGGGGGCTCGGGGCCGCCGCCGCTGCGGCTGCCCTGTGGGGCTGGCAGCAGCATAACAGCGTTGCGGCGGTGGCTCCCGGCTCTCCGGCTGCGGCCGCCTTCGAAGGCCGCCCGGTGATCGCCGTCCTGCCCTTCACCGCTGATGATCTGCAGCCCGCTGTTGCCGCTATGCTGGCAGAGGACGTGATCCGCAGCCTGGGCCCGGCCGGGGGCATCCGCCTCATCGCTCCCGCCAGCGCCCGCGCCGCCGAGGGCCTGCTGCCCGCCGAAGCGGCCGCGCTTCTGGACGCGGATTTCGTGGTCACCGGTCATCTGCCAGGCGCCCTGCAGGACGGGGTCAGGCTGAAAATCCTCCAAGCAGGCGCCGGGGCAGAGCCGCTTAGCATTCTGCCGCCGCAGCCGCAGGAAACGGTTGCCGGGCTCGCCCCGGAACTGGCGGCCAGCGTTGTCCGCTATTTCGGCAAGGCGCTGCCGGAGCTTGCCCCCGGCAACGCCGCAGATGAGGCCGTCTTGCAACTCTTCACAGCCCGCAGCCTGATGCAGCAGGGCGACCGCAGCGGCGCAGAGCGGGCCCTGCAGCGGGCGCGGCAGATGGCGCCGGACTGGCCGGAGGCACAGGCGCTTGCGGCGATGTGGCATTTGGATCCGCTGACCGGTCCGCTGGCGGACCTGCCGCAGCGCGCCGCCGAGGCCGCGCAGATGACCGCAGGCCTGCCGCCAGGGGCGGGCGTGCTGCAGTTGCGGGCGCTGGCAGCGCAATTCGCGGGCCAGTCCGGCGATGCGCTGCAGCTCGCCGAAACCCTGGCACAGGATTATCCCAACGACGCTTCGGGCCAGCTGGCGCGCGCCTGGCTGCTGCATCTGGCGGGGCAGGGCGGTGCGGCGCAGAAAGTGCTGGATCACGTACGCCGCCTCAATCCGCTGCCGCAGCCGGCCGTCCTGACCGTGCAGGCCGCCATCCGGCTGGCCGCCGGGCAAGAGGCTGAGGCCGCCGCCGCCGCTGCCGAAGCGCTGGCTCTGGAACCCGCGGCCCAGCATGCGCTGGCATTGCACTGCGCCAGCCTTGCCGCCCTCGGCAGCTTCGAGGAGGCTGCAGCGGCCTGCGGCAGGCTTGCCGGGGCGCCGCTGACGCTGGACCAGGCCACCGCAGGCTTCCCCTATGCGGCCCAGGCTCCGCTGCGGCGGCTGCGCACGGGTCTCAGCCTGGCCGGGCTCTCCGGCCGCCCCTGACCGGCGCCGCGGCTGCGGGCCGCGCTGACACGCGCGGATCTGCCCGCTTGACCGGGCCGTGTTTTGTGATCACATGAGGGCATGAATCTGACTGCCCGCTCATCCCAGGACGCCGCCTCTGCCTCTGCGCCGGCGCATGACCGTGTCTACCGGTCCCTGCGCACCCGCATCATGCATGGCGAGATCACGCCCGGTGCCGCGCTCACCCTGCGCGGCATCGGCCGCGAGTTCGAAGTTTCGATGACCCCCGCCCGCGAGGCGGTGCGGCGGCTGGCCGCCGAAGGCGCGCTGTTCCTGTCCTCCTCGGGCCGGGTGTCGACGCCGGAGCTGTCCAATGAGCGGATTGAGGAGCTGGCCGCCCTGCGTGCTTTGCTGGAGGTGGAGCTGGCCAGCCGTGCCCTACCGCGGGCGCATATCGCGCTGATCGACCGGCTGCAGATGATCAACACAACGGTGGCGGAGATGGTCTCAAAACGCGATGCGGTCGGCTATATCCGCACCAACCTGGAGTTCCACCGCACCCTCTACCTGCGCGCCCAGGCGCCGGCAATGCTGGCCATGGCGGAAACCGTCTGGCTGCAGCTCGGCCCCACCATGCGGGCGCTCTACGGCCGCCTGCGCCGCACCGACCCGCCGCAGAATCACCGGCTGATCATTGCGGCGCTCAAAGCGGGGGATGAGCCGGGCCTGCGGCTGGCCGTGCGCTCCGATGTCACCCAGGGGCTGCGGCTGCTGGCGGGCTAGCGGGCGGGCCTCAGCTTTTGTCCAAAGCCGCGCGCAGTGTTTCGGTTGCGCTGTCCGAGGCTTTCGGGACGATCCGGTACAGCGCATTGACCAGGCAGAACAGGGCGAACCCCAGCAGGCCAACGCACAGAGTAGTCACCAGGATACGGCCATAAACCTTGTCATGCAGCCAGTCGAACGCGGTGCCGATGCCGCCCTCAGGCGCGCCGGAAGCAGACAGGGCCGCCTGCAGAATCAGGCCCCCGATAATGGCAATCACCACCCCATGCGCCGCCAGCCCGGCCTTCAGGGCGGTGTTCAGATGCAGCGTGACAGGATTGGCCCGCAGGTGGTTGCGGTAAGACTCTTTCCAGGCTTTGCGGATGTAATACCCGCCGGACCCGATCGTCAGGATGCCAGCCACCGCCAGTGCGGCCTGCCCGGCAGTGCTGTCGAAATACCCGCCCAGGCCGCCGCCGCCGCCCTCCGAGGCATCGCCGGAGCCGGTCAGCACCGACAGCGCCAGAATGCCAAGTCCCAGATGGATCAGCCCGGTCACGATCATCCCGGCGCGCGCGATCAGCCCTTTCGCGCCGCTGCCATAGGCTTCCAGATCCCAGAAACTGTCCACCATGCGCCAGACCGCATAGGCAAACAGCCCGATAGTGATGAGGATGATAACCGCCGTGCCCCAGCCGCCTTGCAGCCACTCCAGCGCCGCCGCTGTGCCCTTGGCCTCGCCGCCCTGCCAGATCGAGCGCAGCGACACACCGGCCACGGCCAGATAGACCAGGGCGCGCCCCGCATAACCGGTTCGCATGATCGGCACGGCCCAGGCGAAATCCGCCGGGTCCACTTCCTGCAGGCGCTTGCGGCGGGCGTCGTTGAAAAAGCTGTCGGTTGTC
The DNA here is from genome assembly GCF_054968485.1 of Leisingera sp. G5_S3_59_S7. Lineage (NCBI taxonomy): Bacteria > Pseudomonadati > Pseudomonadota > Alphaproteobacteria > Rhodobacterales > Roseobacteraceae > Leisingera > Leisingera sp. G5_S3_59_S7. Next base: position 100,654 of record NZ_JBQKUH010000006.1, on the reverse strand, counting down.
ATGGCATCATATCCGGGCTGGGCAAAGGGAGGGCTCTTCCTGACTCAATGCGCCAAACCCGGATTTGTTCCCGCGCCCCTGCCGCAGCGGCGGCCAGGCCCTGAAACGGCAAAGCCCGGCGCCAAGGCCGGGCTTTCAAATTCACCAAGCTGTTCCGGCAGTTACGCCGCCAGCCCCTTGGAGCCGATGTCCAGGAACTTCTGGCGACGGTCCTTGACCAGCTCGCCTGCGTCCTTGTCCTTCAGCTCGTCCAGCATCTCCTGGATGGCGCCGCCCACAGCCTTGATCGCCGCCTTGGGATCCCGGTGCGCGCCGCCCAGCGGTTCCGGGATGATCCGGTCGTTGACGCCCAGCTTGTTCAGATCCTGCGCCGTCAGCCGCAGCGCTTCCGCCGCTTCGCGCATCTTTTCCGCGTCTTTCCAGAGGATCGAAGCGCACCCCTCAGGGCTGATCACCGAATAGATCGAATGCTCCAGCATCGCCACCCGGTTGGCCGTGGCAAAGGCCACCGCGCCGCCAGAGCCGCCTTCGCCGATGATCACCGAAATCAGCGGCACGCCAATCTTCAGGCACATCTCGGTCGAGCGGGCGATCGCTTCCGATTGGCCGCGCTCCTCGGCGCCCTTGCCGGGATAGGCGCCGGCTGTGTCCACCAGGGTGATCACCGGCAGCTTGAACCGGCTGGCCATCTCCATCAGCCGCACCGCCTTGCGGTAGCCCTCGGGACGCGCCATGCCGAAATTGCGCTCGATCCGCGATTTGGTGTCGCTGCCCTTCTCATGGCCGATCACCACCACCGGCTGATCGTTGAAGCGCGCAAGCCCGCCCATCACCGCCAGATCGTCGGCAAAGTTCCGGTCGCCGGCCAGCGGCGTGTACTCGGTGAACAGCGCCTCGATGTAGTCCTTGCAATGGGGCCGCTCCGGGTGCCGCGCCACCTGGCATTTGCGCCAGGGCGTCAGCTCCTTATAGAGATCCTTCAGCAGCTGCTCCGCCTTGGCGTCCAGCGCCTTGGCCTCATCCGCCACATCCATTTCCTCATTCGCGCGCGCCAGCGCCCGCAGCTCCTCCGCCTTGCCCTCGATTTCGGCCAGCGGTTTTTCGAATTCCAGATACTGGGTCATGTTGCCTCTGCTCTGCAGGTTTGCAGCTATATGGCCTTAGCTGCGCCAAGATGCAACTCAGCAAGATCCGGGATCATGTGCGAGAGCGCCAGAGGCCGCCTCAGCGCAGCAGAGGCAAGCACCGATGGCCGGGCAGAGGAGCGCCCCGCCTTATTGCGGCCAGATCACCGGATAAAGCGAGGCCACCAGCAGCGCGGCCATGGTCCAGTTGAACGCCACCAGGCGGCGCGGGCTGGTCAGAAACCGCGCCATCTGCTGGCCCAGCACCGTCCAGGACCCGACCGAGGGCAGGTTGATGGCGCCGAAAATCACCCCAACCAGCAGGATCGCCGCCAGGGTCTGATCCGGCGTGTAGGCGCTGATCGCCGTCAGCGCCATTGCCCAGGCCTTGGGGTTCACCCACTGAAACGCCGCCGCCTGCAGGAATGTCATCGGACGGCCCTCCGCCCCTTTCGCCTCCACCGGCGCGGCGTTGGCGATCTTCCACGCCAGCCACAGCAGGTAGATCACTGAGACCACTTTCAGCACTATGTAGCTGACCGGGAAGGCATCAAACACCTGCACCAGCCCGGCGCCGACCAACAGCACCATGAACACAAACCCCAAGGCCACGCCCAGCATATGCGGGATGGTGCGGCGGAAGCCGAAGTTGGCGCCCGAGGCCATCAGCATCAGGTTGTTCGGCCCCGGCGTGATCGAGGAGACAAAGGCAAACAGCGCCAGCGCGGTGAGGAGTTCATAAGTCATGCGCAAAATCATTGCGCCAAACCCGCCAAATGAAATTGCGTTTTGCCGTGCCTTGCGCGTATTTTCGCAACTAATGGCGAAAAATGACAAGATAAATCAGCAGATATTGCAGGAACTCACGCGCGATGGCCGCATCAGCAACCTGGAACTGGCAGAGCGCGTGGGCCTCTCCCCCTCCGCCTGCCTGCGCCGGGTGCAGGAGCTGGAGCGCGCCGGCGTCATCACCGGCTACCGCGCCGTCTTGGACCGGCAGAAGCTGGGGGTGGGCTTTGCCACCTATATCGGCGTCGGCCTGGGGGAGCATACCAAAGAGGCACAGGAAGCTTTTGAGCGTGCCATGCAGGCGGCGCCTGAAGTGGTCGAATGCCACAATATCACCGGCACCATCGAATACTTGCTGCGCGTCGAATGCGCCGACCTGCCCAGCTACAAACGGTTCCACACTGATATCCTCGGCACCTCGCCCTATGTCACCGCGATCACCACTTATGTGGTGATGGGCTCGCCCAAGGATCTGCGGGCGTGATCTCTGGCTGAGACTGGATTATTGAGTATTTGGGGAAAGATGAAAGACTGATGCGCTTCATCTTTCCCCAAATACTCACTGCGCTGCGTTGGCTTCATACGCGCGGCTGCAGGTGTTGCGAACCCTGCGCACGCTGCTCTCACGGGATCTTAAGCCGCCTTTGGCAGTCTTGGCACCGGTCGCGATCACCCGCCGGGGCTTGGCTCCCCGGCATCCTTGGTACCGGACTCCCGCCTGGCAGCGGGGCCGTGCAGAGACAACGTTCAGCACGCGGGCGGATACGCCCGTCCATCTCCGCCATTTTGGCGGCGCCGCCAATCCATAATACCTCCGCTGAAACGGAACATGGAAACGGGCAGAAACGGAACAGACATACCGGCAGGGCAGGGGCCTTGGCCGGCGGTTTTTGCGCGCCCTGCCCAGGGGGCGTTACCCGTCCCGCAGCAGCACCCGCATCGCAATCTCCGGCGAGGCCAGAACCGGCACCTTTGTCTGCGCCCGCAGCAGCTCTGCCGCTTCGGCCATTGAGGCCTGCGCCAGCAACACGCAGGCAAAATCCATTGTCCCCAGCGCCTCGGCCGCATCCGCCGCGACAGCCGCTGCAAAGCCGGCGCTGTCCCCGGCCTCAAACAGCGGCCAATGCCGGCCCAGCTCCAGGCAGGTGATCTCAGGATCACGATCCCCAAAGGCCCGCCGCAGCAAGGCCTCTGAGGGTTCTGCAGTGCTCTCCAGGCAGTAGGCCATCAGCACCGGCCCGCCAAAGCGTGCAGCCTCCTGCATCATCGGCCAGTCGATGCGGGTCGCGCCGGCGTCCTCTGCAGCCGGGCCAAGGGTGGTGCAGGTGCACAGCACCGGGCCGTCCGCCGCTGCAATTGCCGCCGCAATCTCTGCCTTGAGGTCCGCGTCAACCCCGCCCTGCGCCCGCTCCAGCCAGCCGGCGCGCACCTGCTGATCCAGCACCGCCCCCGGCGCCAATGAAAGCGCCAGCGCGCGAAAGGTCTCCACATGCACCGCAGCCGTATGCAGCAAGGTCAGATCCGGCATCTCTCCCTCCAATCAAAAAGGGCGCCCCTTGGGGACGCCCTTGAAATCTTCACTTACGGACCGGCGTCAGCTGCCCGCAATCAGTTCGGCCTGCGCCACAACAACCTCTGCCTGCTTGATCGAGGCGATGTCCACAAGACGCCCCTTGTAGACGGTTGCACCGGCGCCGGAGGCCTTGGCCTCTTCCATCGCCGCCAGGATCTCGCGGGCCTCTTGCACCGCTTCGTCAGACGGGGTGAACACCTGGTTGGCCAGCGCGATCTGGCTGGGGTGGATTGCCCATTTGCCGACCATGCCCAGGGTCGCAGAGCGTTTCGCCTGCGCGATGTAGCCGTCCTCGTCGGAGAAATCGCCGAAGGGCCCGTCGACCGGCAGGATGCCATGGGTGCGGCAGGCCGCAACAATCGCAGCCTGCGCCCAGTGCCACGGGTCGGACCAGTGCTTCTGGCCCTCGCGGATCATGTAGTAGTTCTCCTGGGTGCCGCCGATGCCGGTGGTCTGCATCCCCATCGAGGCGGCAAAATCCGCAGCCCCCAGGCTCATCGCCTGCAGACGGGGGGAGGATTTGGCGATCTCCTCCACATGGGCGATGCCCGCCGCCGACTCGATGATGACCTCAAAGGACACCGGCTTGGTGCGGCCCTTGGCGCGTTCAATCGCGGTGACCAGCGCGTCCACCGCATAGACGTCCTCGGTGCAGCCTACCTTGGGGATCATGATCTGGTCGAGCCGGTCGCCCGCCTGCTCCAGAATGTCCACCACGTCGCGGTACCAATAGGGGGTGTCGAGCCCGTTGATCCGCACCGACAGGTACTTGCTGCCCCAGTCGACGCTGTTGATCGCCTCGATCACATTGGCGCGGGCCTGGTCCTTGTCGTCCGGGGCCACCGAATCCTCCAGGTCGAGGTTGATGACATCCGCCGCCGAGGCCGCCATCTTCTCGAACAGCTTCACTTTGGAACCGGGGCCGAACAGCTGGCAGCGGTTGGGGCGCGCCGGGGCGGCGGGCTGGATGCGGAAGCTCATGGGGCAATCCTCCGGGTAATGACGTTTCAATTCTGCTGGTGTGAAGTGTTAGAAAGTTGCGCACCCTCATGCAAGGGAATTTTGCACGTGCAGAAAGTGCCGCTGCGATGCGGCGGCGGAAACATTGCCGCAAACAGGCGCGCGCCCGCCGGATGCTCATGCGAGCAAGCAAGCATGAGACGTGCATTCATTGAAAACTGGGCCCTGTTTCTGGGCATGCTGATGCTGATGGTGGCCAACGGGCTGCTGGTCACCCTGCTGACAATCCGGGGCGCGGGGCTTGGCTTTTCCGACCTTACCATTTCGATCATGCAGGCGGCCTATCCGGCGGGCGCCCTGCTGGGGACGGCGCTGGCGCCGGGGATGGTGGCCAAGGTCGGCCACATCCGGGCCTTTTCGGCGCTGGCCTCGCTGGTGTCGATCTCGGCGATCCTGCACCTCTTAACCTCGGACCCCTATTCCTGGTCGGCGATGCGCTTCCTCGCCGGTTTTTGCTATCCCGGCATGTATGTGATCACCGAAAGCTGGCTGCAGGCAAAGTCCGAAAACAGCAACCGGGCGCAGATCCTGTCGATCTATTTCATGATCTGGATGGCAGGCCCGGCGATTGGCACCGCGCTGGTGGCGCTGCCCGATCCTGGCGGCAACCTGCTGTTCGGAGTGGTGTCGATCCTGATTTCGCTGTCGATCGTGCCACTCTTGCTGTCAGGCAACAAGGCGCCGGAGTATCAGGTGCCGGACCGGATGTCCGTGCGCATGCTGTACCGGGTGTCGCCGATGGCGGTGCTCGGCAATCTGGTCAGCGCTGCGGCGGTGGCGGGCTGGTTCATCGCGCTGCCGCTTTTTGCGCTGTCGCGCGGGCTAAGCCCGGCAGAGGCCTCAGGGGTGCTGGTGGTGGCGATGGTGGTCGGCGCGGTAGTGCAGTATCCGGCCGGCTGGATCAGCGACAAGACCGACCGGCGGCTGGTGCTGGTGGGGCTGGGCCTCATCGGCGGAGGTGCCTGCCTGTGGATGCTGGCCAGCCCCGCGCCGCAGGCGCTGGTGATCGGCTTTGCGGTGCTCGCGGGCGCCAGCCTGCCGATGTATGCGGTCTGCTCGGCCCATGCCAACGACCAGCTGAAGCCCTCCCAGATCGTGCCTGCCAGCGGCACCATGGTGTTCCTTTTGAACGCCGGCCAGTTCACCGGCACGCTGGCGGCTCCAAATATGGTCAGCATTGCTGACGGAAATGGATTGCTGATCCTGCTCGCAGCCCTTTGTTTTATGGTGGCCGGCGTCGCTGCGCTGCGGCGCCGACAGGCCGAAGCGCCGGAGGAAACCGGCTCCCAGCAGGCGATTGCGGTGCTTGGCGCGCCCCAAACCGGGGTGCTTCAGGCCGAATCCTGGCTGGAGGAGGAAAATAATGTCAGCATTGATGACATAACGCAGGAATCTCCTGCGGAGTGACGTTCTGGCAGGAGGATCTTGCGTCGTGAAGGCGGCGCGCGGCGGAAAAGGTATGAACTTGTGCAAGAATCTCCGCAAACTCACCGGCAAGAGTGAAGAGGAAACCCGCCATGATCGAAACCCCTTATCTGCTGTTCCTGGGCGACGCGCCCGACATGCTGGCTGCCAAGGTTGCCATCGGCATCCGTGACTGGCGCCCCGACCACGCCGTTGGCCAGATCCGCCTGCCGGGCTGCGGCGCCGACCTGGGCCTCAAGGACCTGACCCTGGCCGAAGCCAAAGAAGCCGGCGCCAAGACCCTGGTGATCGGTGTTGCCAACCGCGGCGGCGTGATTTCCCAGGCCTGGAAGGAAGTGCTGATCGAAGCGCTGGAAATGGGCTATGACCTTGCCTCCGGCCTGCACAACCTGCTGCGCGACGAAGGCGACCTGGTGGCCGCGGCCCAGACCCACGGCGGCACCCTGCACGATGTGCGCGTGCCCACCGTCGGCTACCCGATTGCCAACGGCAAGCCCCGCACCGGCAAGCGCTGCCTGGCGGTCGGCACCGACTGTTCGGTCGGCAAGATGTACACCGCCATGGCGATGGACAACGAGATGCGCGAGCGCGGCATGAAGTCGACCTTCCGCGCCACCGGCCAGACCGGCATCCTGATCACCGGCCACGGGGTGCCGCTGGACGCGGTTATCGCCGACTTCATGGCGGGTTCGATCGAGTATCTGACCCCGGACAACGATGACGACCACTGGGACCTGATCGAGGGCCAGGGCTCGCTGTTCCACGTGTCCTACTCTGGCGTGACCATGGCGCTGATCCACGGCGGCCAGCCGGATGCGCTGATCCTGTGCCACGAGCCGACCCGCACCCATATGCGCGGCCTGCCGGAATACGACGTGCCGTCGCTGGAAGAGCTGCGCGACGTGGCCCTGCCGCTGGCGCAGCGCTCCAACCCGGCCTGCCAGATCGTCGGCATCTCGGTGAACACCCAGCATTTGTCCGAGGACGAGGCGGTGAAATACCTGGCCGGTGTCGAAGACCGCATGGGCCTGCCCGCCGTTGACCCGTACCGCCACGGCGCCGGCCGCCTGGTGGACGCGCTGGCCGCGGTCTGATCTAACAGCCCCCGCCGGAGGTGTTCAGGCGCAGCCTGGGATGCCTCCGGCGGGAGTATTTTTGGAAAGATGAAAAGGCAGGTGCCCCGGTTGCCGGGCGTCATGCCAAGGCCCGCCGATTGCGCGCGCTGGGCCGCAGGAAAGGGCAGTTTCATGAACATCACCGTCACCCCGGACGTCTTCAAACTGGCGCAGGTCTTCACCATCTCGCGCGGCTCGCGCACTGAGGCCAAGGTGCTGACCGTGCGGGTGGAAAAGGACGGCGTCACCGGCTGGGGCGAATGCGTTCCTTATGCCCGTTATAACGAGACGCTGGACAGCGTGGCCGCCGAGATCGAGGGGCTGCCAGCCGATTTCACCCGCGAGGAGCTGCAATCGCTGCTGCCCGCCGGCGCCGCCCGCAACGCGGTCGACTGCGCGCTGTGGGATCTGGAGGCGAAGCAGGCGGGTAAACGTGTCTGGGAACTGGCCGGGCTGCCGGAACCCAAGGCTGAGATCACCGCCTATACGCTGTCGCTGGACACGCCCGAAAACATGCAAAAGCAAGCAGCCGAGAACGCCCACCGGCCGCTGCTGAAGATCAAGCTTGGCACCCCCGACGACATGCCCCGCCTGGAAGCGGTGCGCGCCGGTGCGCCGGAGGCCAAGATCATCATCGACGCCAACGAGGGCTGGTCGGCAGAGGTTTATGCCGAACTGGCGCCGCATCTGGTGCGCCTGGGTGTGGAGCTGGTGGAGCAGCCCTTGCCCGCGGGCGAGGATGAGGCCCTGATCGGCATGGAGCGTCCGGTGCCGGTGTGCGCGGACGAGAGCTGCCATGACCGCGAGAGCCTGCCCAAGCTCAAGGGCAAGTATGACGTGGTCAACATCAAGCTGGACAAGACCGGCGGCCTGACCGAGGCGCTGAAGCTGCGTGCTCAGGCTTTGGCCGAGGGCTATGAGGTGATGGTCGGCTGCATGGTCGGCTCCTCGCTCGCCATGGCGCCGGCGACGCTTGTGGCCCAGGGTGCGGCGGTTACGGATCTTGACGGGCCGCTGCTTCTGGCCGAAGACCGCGAGGAACCACTGTTGTTTGACGCCGAGGGCGTGCACCCGCCGAAACCGGCGCTTTGGGGTTGAGGAGACCAAGATGACCCGTACCGTTTATGTGAATGGCGAATACCTGCCCGAGGGTGAGGCCAAGGTTTCGATCTTTGACCGTGGCTTCTTGTTTGCCGATGCGGTTTATGAGGTGACCTCGGTTCTGGACGGCAAGCTGATCGACTTTGATGGCCACGCGGTGCGCCTGGACCGCTCGCTGAAAGAGCTGGACATGGCGTCGCCCTGCTCCAAGGAGGAGCTCTTGGAAATCCACCGCAAGCTGGTGGAGCTGAACGGCATTGAAGAGGGCCTGGTGTATCTGCAGGTTTCCCGCGGCTCCGATGGTGACCGGGATTTTGTGTTCCCGTCCGAGGATACTCCGCCGAGCCTGGTTTTGTTCACCCAGAACAAGCCGGGCCTGGCCGACAGCCCTGCCGCCGCGAAGGGCGCCAAGATCATCTCGATCGAGGACATCCGCTGGGGCCGCCGCGACATCAAGACCGTGCAGCTGCTCTATCCCTCGATGGGCAAGATGATGGCCAAGAAGGCGGGCTGCGATGACGCCTGGCTGATCGAGGACGGCTATGTGACCGAAGGCACCTCGAACAACGCTTATTACGTCAAGAACGGCAAGATCGTGACCCGGCCGCTGTCCAACGACATCCTGCACGGCATCACCCGCGCCGCGGTGCTGCGGCTGGCCGCCGAGGCACAGATGGAGATTGAGGAGCGCCTGTTCACCATCGAGGAAGCGAAACAGGCGGATGAGGCCTTCACGACCTCCGCCAGCGCCTTTGTGATGCCGGTGGTAGAGATCGACGGTGTGCAGCTGGGCGACGGCACCCCGGGCCCCATCGCCAAGCGCCTGCGCGAGATCTACCTGGAAGAAAGCCGCAAGAAAGCCGTCTGAGGCGGATTGACGGACCGGATTGGAAGGCCGCCCCGGTGTGGGCGGCTTTTTGCGTTTCGGGGAATCAGGCGGCGTTACCCCGGACGGTAAAACTGCGTGAAAAGCAGGGGCTGCGCAGCGGTGCGGTCGGCGGTATTTTCCACGGCCTGTCAACAATCGCCGCTGTGGCTTCGGCACTGTCGCCAGAACCCGGCTCTTACGCTCAGGATTTTAACTAATTTTATACAAAATGGGCGCGTCAACGGCGAAATAGGATAGTCTGGAACGCAGTTGAAGAGGCGCCGGGAAACGGGCCGCCTGCCAGAGTAACAAGCTGCGGAGGTGCCAGATGGGACAATGTTTTCAGCCGGAAATGGGTCAGGTGACGGCAGTCCAGGCTGCGGAGCCGAGCGACGCTGAAATTCTTGCGGCCGTCCGCCGGGTTCTGACCGCCGAAGAGGTGGAGCATCCCGGCGTTGCGCAGGCATCCGCTGGCCGGAGCTGGTTTGCCGGCAGGCTGCCGGGGGCGGACCGCCCGGTCAAACCTTCGCTGGCGGCACGGCTGCTGGGCCGTCTCCGCGGCTAGGCGCGCACTCGGGGGGGAGCGCGCCCTGCCGCGGGACGGCGGCCCGGTACCGGCTTATTGGTTAAAGATATTTATGTGAAGGCCGCCCGGATCGGGCGGCCTTTTTTCTTCTGAGAAACGGCCGGCTGCAAAGGCAGCGGCAGTATGTGCTAATCTGATCGGCAAGCCAGGCGGGGGAGTGGCGCAGATGCTGAACAGGATTTGGATGCTGCTGGCAGCGGTGCTGATTGCCGCACCGGCAGCCGCCGCGGAAGGCGGTGCGGAGTGCGGCGGCGAAACAGCTTGCCGGATAGACGGCGGCGTATACCACCTGGCCCTGCCGGACAGCTGGCAGGGCGGGCCGGCGGTGATGTTCCTGCACGGCTACGGCAGCAGCGGCGCCAAGGTGGTTGCCAATTCCGGGCTGGTGGCAGCTTTCACCCGGCGCGGCTACGCAGTGATCGCCCCCAGCGGGCTGCCCTGGAAGGAGGGCAAGCCCGCCGACTGGTCGGTGCGCGACGGCTGGAACACCTATCCCCGCAACGACGTCGCGTTTCTGCGCGACGTGCTGGCGGATGCCGCGGCCCGCGCCGGGGTTATGCGGGACCGGCTGCTGCTGAGCGGCTTTTCCCGTGGCGGTTCAATGGTTTGGGATGTGGCGTGCCAGGCGCCGGAATTTGCCGCCGCCTATGCGCCGGTTGCCGGCGGCTTCTGGCTGCCGGTTACGCAGGACTGCAAAGGCCCGGTGCGGCTGCTGCACATCCACGGCTTTGCCGACAAGGTGGTGCCGCTGGAAGGACGTGTGATCCAGGGGTCGGAGGCTGAGATTGTGCAGGCCGACATCTGGGAGGGGCTGCAGCTGTGGCGGCGTGAAAACGCCTGCGCCAGTAATGCCGCAGACCATGAGGTCCGGGACGGGCTCTGGCGCAAGCGCTGGAAGTGCGAGGCAGGCGGGCTGGAACTGATCCTGCACAAGGGCGGGCATGGCCTGCCCAAGGGCTGGAGCACCCTGGCGCTGGACTGGTTCGAGGACCTGGAGCGCTGAGGCGGCAGGGCCGGGCGGCCATTGCGGCCAGTATGATCAGCCGCGCGCCGTCAGGCGCTGCCTGAAGAAACCCAGGATCTCATCCCGCGCCTGCAGGGTCGGGTGGCCTGCTTCATCCACCAGATGCGCCGTCACAACGCTGTGCGGGGCGGGGACGTGCTTTGCAAAAAACGGCGGCACCTGGGTGGCGGCGGCGCTGTCCGGCAGGGTGCGGGCGTCAAAGCGCTCTCCCAAGGCTTCGGCGTAGGCGGCAAAGCGCTGCGCTTGGCAGAAGGCGTCGCCCTGGAAGCGGTAGGCCAGCACGGTGAGGTCCTCGCGCTCCAGCCTTTCGCGCACCACGGCGAGCTCTTCGGGCGGGCTTTCGACGCCTGCGGGATTGTCCAGCGGCAGCGAGGGCTGCGCCAGGACCGGCGCCAGCATGGAGGGCTCCAGCATCATCGACAGGGCAAAGTTTCCGGTGAAGCACATGCCGATGGCGCCGGTGCCGGGGCCGCCGCATTCCTCATGCGCCAGCCGCGCCAGCGCTCGCAGCCATTGGGTTACAGGGCTGGCGCCATTGCCGGCAAAGGCGCGGAACTCGGCGCTGACGCACGCGCGGCGGAACACCTCCGCGCCGTCTTCTGCCGTCGCCACGGCTCCGTCACGGCCGAACAGCGAAGGCACGTAAACCGTGAAGCCTGCACCCCGCACCCAGCGGGCAAAGCGGGCCACATGGGGGCTGATCCCCGGCATCTCTGCCATCACAATCACTGCCGGGCCCTGGCCGGACACATGAACGGTCTTCTCTGAATCGTTGAGAGTGATCCGGCGCGGCTCGAAATCTTCGAGCGCGTCATCCTGGTCCATCGGGCGCTTGGTCATTGGGGGTCCTTCCTGTCTGCGAATCTGAGTCTGAATTTTGAACCCAGATAGAAATCCCCTATCTGGGTCCGTATGTCAAACCCAGCTTCTGATTCCCGTGAAACCCTGCCCGCCGTCCGCCGCCGCGCCCTGGTGCCCAAGGAACAGTGCCCGATGGCACTGGCCGCCGAGATCCTGGGCGACCGCTGGACCCTTCTGATCCTGCGGGAGGCGTTTTACGGGGTGTGCCGCTATGACGATATGCGCGAAGACCTGAAGGCGCCGCGCTCTACCCTGACCGACCGGCTGAACAGTCTGGTGGCGCGCGGGATCCTGGAAAAACAGCCCTATCAGGAGGCGGGCGACCGGGTGCGCCAGGCCTATGTGCTGACGGACACGGGCCGCGGGCTGGCGCTGACCTTTCTGGCGCTGGCGCAATGGGGCGAGGCGCATGTGACCGGCGGCGCGGCGCCGGTCGGGGTGGTGGACCGGGAAACCGGCGCGCCGCTGCGGGTCGGGCTGATGGATGCAGACGGCGCACCGGCCGATCTTGCGCGCGCAACCCTGCGGCTGAGGGAGTGAGGGCGGCGGCCAGCCCGGCCCTTTTCACCTTTGGGCAAATACTCCGGGGTGAATTGGCCGTAAGGCCAAGAGGGGCAGCGCCCCTCCGCCCCGGGCGGCTGACGCTTACTGCTTGTCGGTCACGTTTTCCTTGAACGCCACCTCGAACTCCGCCTGCTTCTCCGGGCTGGCCTCGGTCTGGTAATTGGCTTTCCACTCCGCCATGGTCATGCCGTAGTAGATCTCGCGCGCCTCGTTTTTGTCCATTTCGATGCCGCGCTCGTTGGCGGCTTCCTGGTACCAGCGGGCCAGGCAGTTGCGGCAGAAGCCGGCCATGTTCATCAGGTCGATGTTCTGCACATCGGTGCGGTCTTCCATCAGGTGCTTTTGCAGGCGGCGGAAGGCGGCGGCCTGGATTTCGATCTCGGTTTGCTTGTCCATGGCAAGAAGTCCTCGGGTCATCAGCGCGTTTGCGCACAGGCCTAGCAGCCGCGGCAGGGACGGGCAATGGCGGGCTGCATTCAGATCAGCTGCGGCGCCAGCCACGGCCCCAGCGCGGTGGCGAAGATCACGATCTTGTCGGTGCCAAGCCAGCGGTAGAGGGTGAGGCTGACATCCGCAGGCGCCAGGCCGAACAGGCGGGCGTGCAGCCCGGCCACCCAGTCGTGCATCAGCATAATCAGGACGGCGGACAAGGTGAACAGGCCGATGTGCAGCACGGTCAGCCAGCCGAAAAAGGCAGAGAGGGTATCCAGTGTCATGACGGCGATTTCCCGGTTTTGCCCGCGTTTCCGTTACAGATATGGGGGCGGGGTGCCGGTTCGGCAACGCGGGCAGCCGTTTTCCGGCGCGGAAAACGGCCCGGAAATCACGTGTTTTCCGAGACGGAATGCGTTCCGGATTGCGGTTCAGAGACCGGAGGCGTCCAGTGTCCTGGGCAGGATGCGGGCCAGGCGTTCGGCCCAGGCGTGCTGGCCGGTGTATTCGGCAATCAGGTCATTGCGCAGCTCGATCAGCGTGTTGGGGCGGCCGGGCTTGGTGGCGTGGGTCTCAATCGCGTCGCCGGGCAGGTGGCCGGTGTAGGGTTCATTGACCCCGACGCAGAGGCCGTCCTCGCGGTTCAGCTCATCAACCACGAAGGGGGAGAACCGCTCGCCCTTGGGGAACAGGATGCCGATCTCCCAGGGGCGCGGGGGGCGGCCGCGCAGCTGGCGGGTGAAGCTGTGGACCGAGACGATGACCGTGCGGGGCCGTTCCGCCAGCCGCGCCAGCGCCCGGTGGTAGGGGCGGTAGCAGTTCTCCAGCCGCTTTTTCAGCTCTGCCGCGCCCGCGTGGCGGTTGGCAGGGATGATGGTGCCGTCATAAAGCTTCATCAACAGGGTCGGATCGTCTTCGCCTCGGTTGGGGTCAATCACCAGGCGGGAGAAATTCGAGGCCACCACCGGCGCGTCCAGCATCTCGCCCAGCAGTTTTGACACCTCATAGGCGCCGACGTCATAGGCGATGTGGCGCTCCATATCCTCGCGCGGGAGGCCCAAATCGCCGCCGCCGGCAAAGGGCGGCACAACGTTGGTCGCATGGTCGCAGGTGATCAGCCAGCGGGCGGGGCGGTCGGCGCCGTGCACGAAATAGGGTGTATATGTCATGAACCTGTCATCTTTTGGTGACGGCTGTTTAGGGGAGTTGCGGGAAAATGGGAATTAGGGGATAAGCAGCTCAACGCTGTTTGCGATAACATATTTCAGGTCCGGAGGAGTAGACCCCTATGAAACGCTCGCGCAATGTCAAGATTGTTGCCACCCTGGGGCCGGCTTCGGAGACTTATGAAACCATCCGCGCCCTGCATGAGGCCGGCGCCGATGTGTTCCGCTTGAACATGTCGCACGGCAGCCACCCGGAGATTGCCGAAAAGCACAAGATCATCCGTCAGGTCGAAAAGGACCTGGACAGCCCGATCGCCATTCTGGCGGATCTGCAGGGCCCCAAGCTGCGGGTCGGCGTGTTTGCCAACGGAGCCGAGGAGCTGGAGGAGGGCGCCAAGTTCCGCCTTGATCTGGATGAGGCGGAGGGCGATGCCGGCCGCGTGTGCCTGCCGCACCCGGAAATCTTCCAGGCGCTGGAGCCGGGGGCGCATCTGCTGGTCAACGATGGCAAGATCCGCCTGGCGGTGGACGCCTGCGGCCCGGATTTTGCCGATTGCACGGTGGAAACCGGCGGCACGATTTCCAACCGCAAGGGGGTGAACGTGCCCGACGTTGTGCTGCCGCTGGCCGCCCTGTCGGAGAAGGACCGCGCGGATCTGGAGTTTGTCTGCGATCTGGGGGTGGACTGGCTGGCGCTGTCCTTTGTGCAGCGGGCCAAGGATGTTTACGAGGCGCGGTCGCTGGCGGATGGCCGCGCGGCGGTGCTGTCGAAGATTGAGAAGCCGCAGGCGGTGGAGGATTTCGAGGCCATCCTTGATGCCTCTGACGGCATCATGGTGGCGCGCGGCGATCTGGGGGTGGAGCTGCCGGTGGCGGCGGTGCCGCCGATCCAGAAGCGTCTGGTGCGCAAGTGCCGGGCGGCGGCCAAGCCGGTGATCGTGGCGACCCAGATGCTGGAGAGCATGATCGAAAGCCCGATGCCGACCCGTGCCGAGGTCTCTGACGTGGCAACCGCCATCTATGAAGGCGCCGATGCGGTGATGCTGAGCGCCGAGAGCGCCGCGGGCCAGTATCCGGTGCAGGCGGTGCAGACCATGGACAAGGTGGCGATCGAGGTCGAGGCCGACCCGACCTATTCCCAGATCATCGCCGCCTCGCGTTCGGCCAAGGGCACCACGGTGGCTGACGGTATCGTCGCCGCGGCGCGGGAGATCGCGGAGAAGACAGAGATCAAGGCGATCTGCTGTTTCACCCAATCAGGAACCACAGCGCTGCTGACCGCGCGCGAGCGCCCCGGCGTGCCGATCATCGCGATGACCCCGGTCAGCGCCACGGCCCGCCGGCTGTGCCTCAGCTGGGGCTGCAAATGCGTGATGACACCGGAATTGGACCGCTTCAAAGGCGCGGTTGTGAACGCGGCGCGGGCGGCGCGGGCGGGCGGCTATGCGGGTGATACCGACCAGATCGTGGTCACCGCGGGGGTACCGTTCAACGTGCCGGGCACCACCAACATTCTGCGCATCGCCCCCTGTGACGAGCGGTTGATTTACAGCACCGACCCGGAGTAACCATACCCCGGTCAGGGGACTGATTGCCGGGGGCGTTGAGCCCCCCCCATGCTGCCGCCTTGGGCGGGCGGTGCCCGTCCGGCATCTGTGCCGGGCGGCGACACCCGGCTCGGATGCCGGGAAAGACGCGCGGTGTGCGTATTTCCGGGGTCCTCGGCGCTAATTCCAGAGATTCCGCTTGCCCCCCGGGCGGGCATTGCTTAAAGGGCAGCTCTGTTCCGCGCGGCCGGCCGTCGAGGCATGCCGAGTCGCGCGTCTAGCGAACCTGCATTGAAGGAGACGGAAATGCCCAAGATGAAGACGAAATCGAGCGCCAAGAAGCGCTTTAAGGTGACCGCCACTGGCAAGGTCATCGCAGGTCAGGCCGGCAAGCGCCACGGCATGATCAAACGCACCAAGAAATTCATCCGTGATGCCCGCGGCACCACGGTCCTGTCGGCACCCGACGCAAAGATCGTCAAGGGCTTCATGCCCTACGACCGCTAAGAGGAGATTGAGATATGTCCCGCGTTAAAGGTGGTACCACGACTCACGCCCGTCACAAGAAGGTCATCAAGGCAGCCAAAGGTTACTATGGCCGCCGCAAGAATACCTTCAAGGTTGCCCGTCAGGCCGTCGACAAGGCGAACCAGTACGCAACCCGCGACCGTAAGAACCGCAAGCGCAACTTCCGCGCGCTGTGGATCCAGCGGATCAACGCGGCTGTGCGTTCGCACGACGAAGCGCTGACCTACTCCCGCTTCATCAACGGCCTGAACCTGGCCGGCATCGAAGTGGACCGTAAGGTTCTGGCCGACCTGGCCGTGCACGAGCCCGAAGCCTTCGGTGCGATCGTGCGCCAGGCACAGGACGCGCTGGCAGCCTAAGGCTCCAGACGGATCTGAAATCAGGAAAGGCCGCTCCAGCTGGAGCGGCCTTTCTTGTTTTGGGGCACAGTCGGCAGCGGCGGAGCCCTAGCTGCATTCCACGATCATCAGGCCGGTGGTTGCGTCCAGCCGTGTCGAAACACGGTCCGCAGGCAGATTTGCGCAATAGCCGTTCAGGTCATAGTGCCCAGCCAGGTTGGTGTATGAATGTTCGTCGGCCAGCCGGTAGTTGATTGCGTTGTTGCCGGACGGAATGAACACGCTTTTGTCCGGGCTCCCGTCCGGTGAGATAATGTCGCCCCGGGTGACTTTCAGATAGGCCCAGGCGTGCTCGGGCACGCTGATATTCTGGGTTGCTTTGCTTGCGAGCACTTCTTCGAAGTCCCGGCCGATCGTCCTATCGTCGGACCACTTGTAAGCGTATTCGGTTTCCACCGAGGCGGTGACGTAATAGGTGCCGGAAACGGAGGCGCTGGTTGTCACGCTGTGGGTCTGGGACAGCGCGCGTTCGTAGGATTCCGTTTTGCGGGAGGCAACTTCGGTATATTCGGAGAGCTCCATCCCGGGTGTGATCGCTCCGACAATGGCGGTGACGTCCCGGGCAAGGACCGTGCTTCTGCTGTAGCCCACCACGCAGACGGCATCGAGGGAATCGAGGAACTTCCCGCTGCTGCCGCCCAAGGCGATCACAAGCAGTTCCTGCTGGGAGCAGCCCAGTTCCGCAGACAGCAGTTTTTCGTCATTCAGGACGCCGCCCTGAAGTGTTGTTCCATCTGTAAAGTGGAACCGGAGCCCGCTGAGAAAGCCGTCGCTTACGCTGTAGCCGATATCCTGGACGAGAACATCTGGCGACAGAGTGACCGAGTTGCTCTTATCCTTGCCCTTGCCGCCATGGCGCTCGCCGTTGAGAATGATGGCTTCAATCAGTTCGCCGGATTCGAGGCGCAACTCGCGCAGGGAAACATGGTCGAACCGGCTGCCGCCGCCGCCGCCCATGTGGTGCTTGACGAACTTGCCGCCGCTCTGTTTGAGGTCCTTGATCTCGTTCTGGGAAAATACCGGAAGTTCCTTGCTGAATGCGCCGTCCATTGCAATCCCTTTCGCTGAATGATGAACAATCAGAGGTTGCACATCTACTTTAGGATTCGTCTTTAAAATGATATCTTCAAATTGCGTTAAATAAGCAACCGGCTGGGCGCGCGTGGAAATTCATTCAAAAGCCTTGTCGGTGCTGCTCAGCTTCGGGGCATCCGCAGGGTGAACACGGTTTGCTGTTCGTCCGATTGCGCCGTCAGCAGGCCGCCGTGGCCCTTGGCGATCTGCTGGGCGATGAACAGACCCAGGCCCAGCCCGTTCTGCGAGGCCCGCATCTCAGCGCGGGTGAAGGGTTCGAACAGAAGGTCCATCGTCTCTTGCGGGATCGGTTTGCCCGCATTGGCGACGGACAGGATGAAATTATCGCCGTCGTCACTGGCGGTCACCGTGACCGGTTTGCCCGGCGTGCCATGCGTGACCGCATTCGAGAGCAGGTTCGACACCAGCTGGGCCATGCGCTCCGGGTCGCAGGCGAGCGGATCCTGGAAGCTGTACTCCTCGCGCAGATCCGTGTCCGGGTTGGCCAGCCGGATCTCCTCTACCGTCTGGCTCAGCACCGGCCGCAGGTCTGTCTTTTCGGGGTGGCCGATCTCGATCCCATTGCCCAGGCGGGCGCGGGCGAAATCGAGAATGTCGTTGATCAGCGACGACATGCGGGTGACGGACTGGCGGCCCAGGGAAAGGATCTCCAGCGCCTTGGCGGATTGCGGCTCGTTCTCAAGCAGCCGCAGCGCCGCGCCGACCGCCGACAGCGGATTGCGCAGGTCATGGCCCAGCACCGCGATGAACTGCTCGCGGAAACGGGCCTCCTGCTCGCGCGTGGCCAGATGGGCTTCGTTTTCCTTGGCGCGGGTGACATCCCGGGCGCTGCAGAAGAACCTGTCCCCCTCCGGCACCGCGTTCCAGGACAGCCAGCGGTAGGAGCCGTCCTTGTGCCGGTAGCGGTTTTCGAACTGCAGCACCGGATGGCCGTGCTTGACCCGCTCAAACGCAGCCTCTGTCCGGGAGATGTCGTCCGGATGCACAAAATGGAAGAACTGGCGGGTCTCGATGTCCTCGGGCAGCAGGCCCAGCGTGGTGTACCAGGCGGGGTTGGTGTCGGTGAAGATGCCAGAGGCGTCGACGACGCCGAGAAGGTCAGGGGTGACCTTCCAGGTCAGCGTTGTGCGGTCCATATGCGTAGGCATGAAGATATATCCGAATTTCGAAGCTGCGGGATAAAGTGCGCATGCAAGTACCCGTCTGGCAAGCGCTAAGAGGCCGTTCTTGCGGCCCAAATGCCGTTTCTCCGCCGCGGTATGCGAACCCGGGAAAACCAGGCGGAACTTTAGGGCGGGGGCACGGCGTTGAGCCGGTGACGCCAACCCATTGGCCGGGACCGGAACAGGAGCACGCAATGACCGCCGCAGACCCCGCGCACACGGATGCCGCACGCAACACCGCAAAACTCTACCGGATGGATATGCCGGGCCATCTGTGCCCCTACGGGCTGAAGTCAAAGTCGCTGCTGCGCTGGAAAGGGCTTGAGGTTGAGGATCACCGGCTGACCACCCGCGAGGAGGTTGAGCGCTTTCAGGCGCGGGCGGGGGTCGAAACCACGCCGCAGACCTATATCGGCGGCGAGCGGATTGGCGGCTATGAGGATCTGCGCGCCCATTTCGGCGTCCCGGTCCGCGCCGAGGGGGAGACCACCTATGTGCCGGTGATTGCGCTGTTTGCCATGGCGCTGGGGATTGCGCTGGCGGTGCAGTGGGCTGCCTTTGGCACGCTTGCGGGCGGGCGCACGCTGCAATGGTTTGTCGCCGTTTCCATGTGCCTTCTGGCGCTGCAGAAGCTGCGCGACGTGGAAAGCTTCTCCAGCATGTTCCTGAACTATGACCTGCTGGCGCGCCGGTTTGTGCCCTATGCCTATATCTATCCCTTCGCCGAAGGGCTGGCGGGCCTTCTGATGCTGGCGGGCGTGCTGATCTGGCTGGCGGCGCCGCTGGCGCTGGTGATCGGCACCATTGGCGCGGTTTCAGTGTTCAAAGCGGTCTATATTGACAAGCGGGAGCTGAAATGCGCCTGCATGGGCGGCAGCAGCGAGGTGCCGTTAGGGTTTGTTTCGCTCACCGAAAACCTGATGATGGCGGGCATGGGCGCTTGGATGCTTCTAAGCTGAGGCTGCCTCAGGCGGCAATCCCGTGCGGGCCGTGGCGGATGACGGCCCATTGGCCATAGCTGTCGTCCAGGTCCAGCTTGATCGCTGCGTTGGATGTGGTGGAGGCGCTGCCTATTTCCGCAAGCGTGAATTCGATACCGCCGGGGATATCAATGCGGACCCGGTGCGGGCCGCCGCCGTGCGGGGCCTGGATCGGGCGGCCGGTGGAGGTGACCAGCCCGTCGATATCCAGCCTGGCGGTGCGGTTTTCAATGTCCACCTCGTAGTCGATCCGCTTGATCAGCGTCTCGTGCACGGTGTCGCACATGGCGCGGAACACCCACCAGTGGGTGGCTTCCTCATCCGTTTCACCGCCCAGAAGCACGGTTTCCAGCGCCGCGCGCTGGGCGTCAGAGGCGCGGTCGTCGATGATCGTCTGCAATGCGCCCTTGCCCTCGTAGATCGGGCCGGGCCAGGCATAAAGCAACGCGCAGTGGGCGCCGGTCAGGTCGGTCCCGCCAAAATGCCCCTTGTCGATATGCAGCACCTCGAACCCGGTGCAATTGCCGTGGGTGGGCAGATCTTCGAACTGGCAGGGGCAGCCGTAGTTGCAGTTGCAGTTCCCGAAGCTGCGGCCCTCGATATACCAATCCACATGTGCCATGGCTGTGCCCTCCGCTGCTGCTGAAAAGATTTGCCTGAGTGTATCACAAAACGGGCAGGGTTTCAGGCGCGGCCGCGCCGCGGCGACACACCCGCCGGGCTTCCGCCGCCGCCCTCTTGCTTTCGCGCGCCCTTGTGGTAGCAGGGCATCAGCAGAATTCGAGGGGCCGTGATGGACGATCTTAAAGCCAAATACCTGGGTCAGATTGCAGAGGCCGCCGACGAGGCGGCGCTGGAGGCGATCCGCCTTGCCGCGGTCGGCAAGAAGGGCGAAGTGGCGCTGAAGATGCGCGAGCTGGGCAAGATGACCCCCGAGGAACGCCAGGTGGCGGGCCCGGCGCTGAACGCGCTGAAGGATGAGATCAACTCGGCGCTGGCAGCCAAGAAGGCGGGGCTGGAAGATGCCGCGCTGGATGAGCGTCTGCGCACTGAATGGCTGGACGTGACCCTGCCGTCGCGCCCCTCTCGCCAAGGCAGCCTGCATCCGATCAGCCAGGTGCAGGAAGAGATCACCGCGATCTTTGCCGAACTGGGCTTCTCCGTCGCTGAGGGGCCGCGGATTGACACCGACTGGTACAACTTCGATGCGCTGAACATTCCGGGCCACCACCCGGCGCGCGCCGAGATGGACACGTTCTACATGCACCGTGCGGAAGGCGACAACCGTCCGCCGCATGTGCTGCGCACCCATACATCGCCGGTGCAGATCCGCTCGATGGAAAAGATGGGCGCGCCCCTGCGCATCATCTGCCCGGGCGGCGTTTACCGCGCCGACTATGACCAGACACACACGCCGATGTTCCACCAGGTCGAAGGCCTGGCGCTGGACAAGGACATCTCGATGGCGAACCTCAAGTGGGTGCTGGAGGAATTCGTCAAATCCTTCTTCGAGGTGGACGACGTCGAGCTGCGCTTCCGCGCCTCGCACTTCCCCTTCACCGAGCCGTCGGCAGAGGTCGACATCCGCTGCTCCTGGGAGGGTGGTGCGCTGAAGATCGGCGAGGGCGACGACTGGATGGAGATCCTCGGCTCCGGCATGGTGCACCCCAAGGTGATCGCGGCGGGCGGCATCGACCCGGAGATCTATCAGGGCTTTGCCTTCGGCATTGGCATCGACCGCCTGGCGATGCTGAAATACGGCATCCCGGACCTGCGCGCCTTCTTCGACAGCGACCTGCGCTGGCTGCGCCACTATGGCTTCCAGAGCCTCGATATGCCGGCGCTGCATGGCGGTTTGAGCAGGTGAAACGCGACTTCGACCGCATTCGGGAACTGCTGATCATATTGTCAGAGCTCCCGGGCGGTCGGTTTAAACCAACAGGCGGATACCCTGCTGGAGCACAAAAAGGCGCTGATTGGTCAGAGCATGATCACTACCAAATTTCGCTAATGTGGGAGGCGGGGCTACTTCGGAATGCGACGTTAGCTGACGAGGACGATCCTCCGGGCGAATTTCTCACCATCAGTTGGGCGGGTCATGATTATCTGGACGCGATACGCGACGAAAATGTTTGGCAAAAAACCAAAGATGGCGCCGCTCAAATGGGGGGAGCGACCCTCACTTTGATGAAAGACTTGGCTATAGCGTTCTTAAAGAAAGAGGCTGCCGAAAAGTTGGGTCTAGAGCTCGGTTAAATCGGATACTTCAAGATGAGATACCGCTGAGCGAAGCTTGCATCGCGCACTACCCCCACACACAGGGCAGGGTCGATGCTCTGTGATTTGTCGCAACGGGTACCTCTAGACTGGAATATTCCTGCCATTGGATGCCCCCCAGCGCAGGACCAAGGCCGCAGGCCGCCGCGCCATCGCTTGCCTTTCGGCGATTGCTTGCCATCGCCTGTCGGCAGTGCATTGCTGAGCAATGCTCGAGAGACCGCCCGCACGGGCAGGCGATTTGGTGACGCAGGCGCTCCAGTTAGACGTCCTGCGGAGTTGGCCGGCATAAACTGCCAGACACCACCGTCGGATCGCCTCCCCGCGGCCAGGCGATGGCGCGGCTTAAACGTTCAAAGTCATCCCACAAAGTTGTGACGTGACAGCTGCCGCTCCGCGGCTACGCTCGCACATATGATCCAGGCCGTTCTAGCCTTCACCGCCGCCCTGCTGTGGGCCACTGCCGCTGCCGCCATGGGGCCGCCGAAAACGGCTGAGTGCCTTGGCGCAACGCCCTGTGTGCTGGGGGACCGCTCCTATCACGTGATGGAGCCGGAGGGCTGGGACGGGGTCTCGCCGCTGCCGGTGCTGCTGCATTTTCACGGCTGGGCGCGGACCGGGGTGCATGCACAGAACAGCGACCGGGTTGGGGCATCGGCCAAACGCCGGGGTGTCTTGCTGGTGACACCGAACGGACGGCGCAAGACCTGGGATTTCTGGTCGGCTGACACAGAGGATGCCGCCTTTGCCGACCGGGTGCTGGAGGACGTCGCCAAGCGCTATCCCGTTGATCCCGAGCGCATATACGTTTCAGGCTACTCCTACGGCTCTGCCATGGCCTGGCGCTATGTCTGCCACAGCGGCAATGATGTGGCCGCATTGATGGCGGTGGCCGGGACCCTCCGGCAGAGCGAGGACTGCCCTGAAGCCCCGCGCGAGGTGCGCCACGTGCACGGGCTGAAGGACAGGGTGATGGATTTTCCCTATGGCCCCGGCGGCGAGCGGACCTATCCGGTGGCGCTGTGGCGGGCGCGGCTGGGCTGCGGCGCAGCGCGGGTGCTGGGGCAGTGGCAGGCGGTGGAGTGGCTGAAGCTGGAGCGCACCGTGTGGGCGGGCTGCGCGCAAGGCCAGGTCGTGCTGGACACCCACCCCGGCGGCCATTTCATCCCGCACGGCTGGATCGGGCGGCAATTGGATGAGCTTTTGAACCTCACTCCCAGCTATCCTTGAGGGCATCTGCGCTGCGCCCTTGAACCTTGGCGCATTCTTTGCCATTGCCTCTGGCAAACTGCATGTCTGCCAAGGGGTCCCCGACCGATGAAATTCACGCTTTCCTGGCTGAAAGACCACCTCGACACCGATGCTTCGGTGGCGGAGATCACCGACGCCCTGACCGACCTGGGCCTTGAAGTCGAAGGGGTCGTCAACCCGGCCGATGCGCTGAAGGATTTCAAGCTTGGCTATGTGACGCACGCCGAGAAACACCCTGATGCCGACAAGCTGCGGGTCTGCAAGGTGGACACCGACGAGGGCGAGCTGCAGATCATCTGCGGCGCGCCGAACGCGCGCGAAGGCATCACCGTGGTGGTTTGCAAGCCGGGCATGTATGTCCCGGGCCTGGATATCACCATCGGCGTCGGCAAGATCCGCGGCATCGAGAGCTTTGGCATGATGGCCTCCGAGCGCGAGCTGGAGCTGTCGGAAGAGCATGACGGCATCATCGAACTGCCCTCCGGCAAGGTTGGCGACAGCTTCGTGGACTGGCTGGCGGAAAACGATCCGGCCAAGGTCGACCCGGTCATCGAGATCGCGATCACCCCGAACCGTCCCGATGCGCTGGGAGTTTACGGCATTGCCCGCGACCTGGCGGCGCGGGGTCTGGGCACCCTGAAGACGCGCGCGTTTGAGGCGGTGCCCGGGGATTTCGCGAGCCCCATCAAGGTGACCATTGACGAGGACACCCTGGACGGCTGCCCGCTGTTCGCCGGCCGCCTGATCAAGGGCGTGAAGAACGGCCCCAGCCCGCAGTGGCTGCAGGACCGGCTGACGGCGATCGGCCTGCGCCCGATCTCGGCGCTGGTGGATGTGACAAACTTCTTCACCTTCGACCAGAACCGCCCGCTGCATGTGTTCGATGCGGCCAAGGTATCCGGTGACCTGCGGGTGCACCGCGCCCAGGGCGGCGAGACGCTGGTGGCGCTGGATGAGAAGGAATACACCCTGGGTGCGGGCCATATGGTGATCTCCGACGAAAAAGGCGTGGAGAGCATCGGCGGCATCATGGGCGGCGAGGAAACCGGCTGCACCGAGGAAACCATGGATGTGTTCCTGGAGAGCGCGTTCTGGGATCATGTGCAGATCGCCATGGCGGGCCGGGCGCTCAAGATCAACTCCGACGCGCGCTACCGGTTCGAGCGCGGGGTGGATCCGGAATACACCATCGAGGGCCTGCACCGGGCGACCCAGATGATCCTGGACATCTGCGGCGGCGAGCCGTCGGAGGTGGTGATTGCGGGCGACGTGCCGGATCATTCGCGCGCTTACAAGCTGGACAGCGGCCGGGTGCAGTCGCTGGTGGGCATGGAAATCCCGGAAAGCGACCAGCGCCAGACCCTGACCCGCCTGGGCTTCCGCCTGGAGGGCAACATGGCGCATGTGCCCAGCTGGCGCCCGGATGTGCAGGGCGAGGCCGACCTGGTCGAGGAGGTCGCGCGCATTGCCTCGCTGACCAAGCTGCAGGGCAAGCCGCTGCCGCGGCTGACCGACGGCATCCCGAAGCCGGTGATGACGCCGCAGCAGCGCCGCCAGCAGATGGCGCGCCGCACCTGCGCCAGCCTCGGCTACAATGAAATCGTCAGCTACAGCTTTATCGACAAGGCCTCGGCCGCGCTGTTCGGCGGCGGGGATGATGCCACGATGCTGGCCAACCCGATCTCCTCGGAGATGTCGCACATGCGCCCGGATCTGCTGGCAGGGCTCTTGCAGGCCGCGGCCCGCAACCAGGCGCGCGGTTATATGGACCTGGCGCTGTTTGAGGCGGGCCCTGCCTTCACCGGCGGCGAGCCGGGCGAGCAGGTGACCCAGATCGCGGGCCTGCTGGTGGGCCGCACCGGGCCCAAGGACGTGCATGGCGCCTCGCGCGCGGTGGATCTCTACGACGCCAAGGCGGACGCCGAGGCGGTGCTGGCCGCCATCGGTGCGCCGGCCAAGGTGCAGATCCTGCGCGGCGGCGCCAGCTGGTGGCACCCGGGCCGTCATGGCCGCATCTGCCTGGGTCCGAAAAAGACCCTGGGCGTCTTTGGCGAACTGCATCCGAAGGTTGTGAAGCAGATGGGGATCAAGGGCGCTGCCGTGGCCTTCACCATCTTCCCGGATGAGGTGCCGCTGCCGCGCAAATCCGGTGCAACCCGGCCGGCGCTCGCGATCAGCGACCTGCAGGCGGTGGAGCGGGACTTTGCCTTTGTGGTCGATGCGGACGTCGAGGCGCTGACCCTGGTCAATGCCGCCGCCGGTGCCGACAAGGCGCTGATCGAGGATGTGCGCGTCTTTGACGAGTTCATCGGCGGCTCCCTGGGCGAGGGCAAGAAGTCGCTGGCGATCACCGTGCGGCTGCAGCCCAGTGACAAGACGCTGAAGGAGAAGGACATCGAGGCGGTGAGCGACAAGATCATCGCCAAGGTGACCAAGGCAACCGGTGGCACCCTGCGGGGGTGAGCCGGGACCAAGGCTTTTTTGAAAAGCCTTGGTAAAAGTTTTGAGGAAAGCTTTTGGGCGGCGCACCTGACGGGCGCCGCCTTTTCTGTCACCTGGCGGCAAAGAACTCCGCCAGCAGGTCAAAAACCAGGCGGATACGGCGGCTGGTGTGCAGCTCGCGGTGGGTGGTCAGCCAGACCGGAAAGGTGAGCGGCTCCATCCCCGGCAGCAGCCGCTCCACCCCCGGCGTGACGGCGGCCACATCGTCCATCATCGGGCACACGCCGAAGCCCTGTTTCACCAGCTCCCAGGAGGCCAGGCCGCTGGTGGATCTGATGCGGAAGTTGTCCGCTGTCAGATGGATGCCCAGCGGCGCCATGAAGGCGATTGATCGGTCCACGTCGGCAAAGCCTACGAAGTCATGAGCCGCCAGATCCGCCGGCAAGGCGGGCCGCCCGCGCCGCTCCAGATAGCTGGGGGCGGCATAGAAACGGGCGGTGGCCTCCTGCACCAGGCGGGCTATCAGCTCGGGCTGCTCGGGGCGGACGTGGCGGATGGCGATATCGGCCTCGCGCCGCATCAGGTCGCGGATGTCATTGGCTGCCACCACGTCAATCGTCAGGCGCGGCGCCCGCTGGCGCAGCTGGTGCAGCACCGGCGGCAGCACATGCGCCGACATCACATCCGAGGCGGTGATCCGCACCGTGCCCTCGATGGACTGCGCCTGGCCGGTGGCGGCCAGCCGCAGCCCGTTGGCGGCCTCGCCCATCTTGCGGCTGTGAGTCAGCAGCTCGTGCCCCGCTTCGGTCAGGGCCAGCGCGCGGCCCACACGTTCAAACAGCAGCACGCCCAGTTCCGCCTCCAGCGCCGCCACCTGGCGCGACAGCGTCGGCTGGGTCAGGCCGAGCTTGCGCGCGGCTGCGGACAGCGATCCGGTCTCGGCGGTGGCCAGAAAGGCGCGGATATGGTTCCAGTCGGGGTTTTCCATGCAAATATGTATAACAACCTTGCGGATTTCGGCAATTTATCTGTGGTTCCTGCATGGATAGGCTCAAGTCCAGCAAGGAGAGCCGCCATGACAGCCGACGCCCGCTTTTGGAACAGGATTGCCCCGAAATACGCCGAGTCGCCGATCCGCGACCTGGACGCCTACCGCTACACGCTGGAACGGACCCGGTCTTACCTTAGAGACAGCGACAGGGTGCTGGAGCTGGGCTGCGGCACCGGCTCCACCGCGATTGCGCTGGCGCCAAACGCGGGTGAAATCATTGCCACCGACCTGTCGGAGGAGATGCTGAAGGTGGGGCGGGAGAGGGCCTGGAATGCGGCGGCTGCCAATGTGGATTTCCGCTGCTGCGATGTGCAGAGCGCGCCGGACGGCCCGGTTGATGCAGTGATGGCCTTCAACCTGCTGCATCTGCTGCCGGATTTGGAGGCGGCGCTGGCCTCGATTGCCGCCAAGCTGCCCGAGGGCGGGCTGTTTATTTCCAAGACACCCTGCCTGGGCGAGGCGCGGGGATCCTGGAAATATTGGCTGTATACCGTGGCCATCCCGCTGATGCGGCTGGCGGGCAAGGCGCCCAGCTATGTGGATTTCCTGGATATCCGCACGCTGGAGGCTGCGGTGCAGCGCGCAGGCTTCGAAATCATCGAGACCGGCAACTACCCGGCGGACACGCCCGGGCGCTATCTGGTGGCCCGGCGCTGCTGAGGCGTTGCCTTTTACCCCGCCGCGCTAGGTTACGGGGTGGAGGCCCTTATGTTCGAGGACCGGATTTCTGCCGGGCTTCAGCTGGCCGAGGAACTGGCTGAACTGCCGATGACAGACCCTGTCGTGCTGGCGCTGCCGCGGGGCGGGGTTCCTGTGGCGCTGCCCATTGCGCAGAAGCTGAACGCGCCGCTGGACCTGATCCTGATCCGCAAGATCGGCATGCCCTCCAACCCGGAGCTGGCGGCGGGTGCGCTGGCCGAGGGCAGCAATCCCATATTCAACGGCGCCCTGCTGCAGGCCACCGGCATGAAGCCGGAGGATTTCGCGTCGCAGGTTGCCGGGGCGCGGGAGGAAAATGCCGCCCGCCGCGCCGGCTATTTGCAAGGGCGCCCGCCGGTGGAGCTGGAAGGCCGCACAGCCATCGTGGTGGATGACGGCATCGCGACCGGCGCGACCTTTATGGCGGCGCATTTCTGGCTTAAGGAGCGCAAGCCGGCAGAGGTGATCCTGGCGGTGCCGGTGGCGCCGCCGGAAGCAGTGGACGAACTGCGCCCGCTGGTAGATACTCTGGTCTGCCTGCTGAGCCCCAGGGAATTCTGGGCGGTCGGCGCGCATTACAGGGATTTTGCACAGACCAGCGATGATGAGGTCACGGCTGCCTTGGCCGCTGCCCCGCAGGCTGGCGCAGGAAAGGACAAGACGTGGCATTGAAGGTATATCTCTCGGGTGAGATTCACACCGATTGGCGGGAGCAGATTATTGAAGGCGCAGAGGGGCTGGAGGTGAGCTTCAGCGCGCCGGTTACCGATCACGGCGCCAGCGACGATTGCGGCGTGGCTATTCTCGGCGCCGAGGAGAACAAGTACTGGCACGACCACAAGGGCGCGATGGTCAATGCGATCCGCACCCGCAAGGGGATCTCGGACGCTGATGTGGTCGTCGTGCGCTTTGGCGACAAATACAAGCAGTGGAATGCGGCCTTTGACGCGGGCTATGCCGCCGCGTTGGGCAAGTCGGTTATCGTGCTGAGCCCGCCGGAGCATCAGCACGCGCTGAAAGAGGTCCACGCAGCCGCGCTGGCAGTGGCAGAGGAGCCGCGCCAGGTTGTGGAGATCCTGCGCTATGTTCTGACTGGCAAGCTGCCTGGATGACCTGTCCGGTTCTGGAGACGGAGCGGCTGATCCTGCGCCCGCATAGGGTGCAGGATTTTGCAGCTGTGGCGGCGCTCTGGGCAGAGCCGGAGGTGGTGCGGTTCATCTCCGGCCAGCCTTCGACGCTGCAGGACAGCTGGACCCGGCTGCTGCGCTATATCGGCCATTGGCAGGCGCTGGGCTATGGCTATTGGGCGGTGACCCTGCGCGGCAGCGGCAAATTCATCGGCGAGGTGGGGTTTGCCGATTACCGGCGCGCGATGGAGCCGCCGCTGGTTGGCATTCCCGAAGCGGGCTGGGTGCTGGCGCCCGACATGCACGGCCGGGGGCTGGCAACCGAAGCGGTGCGCCGTATCCATCAGTGGGCGGCGGAGGCCACGGATTGGGCGGAGACCGCCTGTCTCCTTGACCCCTCTCACGCGGCGTCTCAGAAGGTGGCGCGCAAGCTGGGATACGCGCCTGCAGGCGAAGCGGTGTACAAGGGCGCCCCGGCGCTGGTCATGAAACGGGTGGTAGCGCGCGGCTGAGACGGGTTTCTCCCGTCCCTGAAGGCGCTTCCGGGGAAGCGCCATGCAGCGTTGGGCGTGGCGCCGCGCCTTGCGCGGCGCGGCGGTGCCCCGCTCGCTCGGTCGCCGCTGATTTTTGCGCCGGTTTTTCCTTTTTGCGGTCATTCAACGCTTCGTTAAG
This sequence comes from Leisingera sp. G5_S3_59_S7, assembly GCF_054968485.1. Lineage (NCBI taxonomy): Bacteria > Pseudomonadati > Pseudomonadota > Alphaproteobacteria > Rhodobacterales > Roseobacteraceae > Leisingera > Leisingera sp. G5_S3_59_S7. The sequence continues at coordinate 71,776 of NZ_JBQKUH010000006.1, read as the reverse complement.
CGCCGCGGCCTAGGGTGCCGGAAAAGAAACCATACAGTAGACAGGGCAGCTGCTCGCTTCTGCGGGCGATGCCGGGACATGCCATGAAGAACCGCCGCAGGCCTCCCTCGCACATCACCCCGCAGATTGAGGACGCGGGCCTGTTCAAGCGCGAAGTGCGCGATGTTCCGGTGGAGCTGGTGCCGGTGTTCAGCCGCAACAACCGCCGGGATCTGGTGGTGAAGGGGGTCGTCCGGCCGGGGACCGAGATTGAGGTGGTTTTTGCCGGGCGCCGGATGCGCGAAGCGGCAGCCCTGGTGGAGCGGATGAAGAAATTGCGGGCGCAGGGGGTGCGCGCGGCAATGACCGGGCACGAGGCGATGACCCGGATCCAGCAGTTGCGGCTGCCGGTCCAGGTGCGGGGCACGTGGCGGCTGCGGTTTGAACCTGATGCTTCCGGCTGGGAGGTCAAAAGCTACCAGCTGCTGGCCGCGCAGTGGGCCTTTACCGATCTGGACGGGAGCACGGTGGTCTGCGGCTGGCCGCCCGAACCACCGCAGGACAGCCGGCTGGAGCGGGCCCGTGCGGCGCGGGCGCGCCAGGCCGCCGCCTGTGCCGCCACGGCCGCCCGCTCGCGCTGAGCCGGTTGCTGCCGAACCGCAAGACGCCCCGCCGCAGGCGGGGCGCCGGGCCCAACGGGATGAGGCCCGCAGGGGCCGAAGACGGGCGGGAGGGCCTCAGCCTTCTTTTTTGACTTCCACCGTATGCGGGTAGGGGATCGAGATGCCCTTGGCGTCGAACGCCTCTTTCACACCCTGCATCAGGGCAAATTTCAGCTCCCAGTAATCCTCGGCCTTGCACCAGAGCCGTGCGGTCAGATCGACGGAGCTGTCGCCCAGATTGGTGACCCGGACCCAAGGGGCAGGGTCCTGCAGCACCCGGGGGTCGGCATTCGCCTGCTCCAGGATGATTGCCTTGGCCTCTTCGGCGCTGTCGCCATAGTCGATGCCGAACACAAGGTCGGCGCGGCGGGTGGGGTGGTGCGAGAAGTTGGTGATGATCGCGCCCCAGGCCTGGCCGTTGGGCACGATGATCTGCACGTTGTCCGGCGTCGCCAGTTCGGTCACAAAGAGGTTCAGGTCCTTCACAGTGCCCGAGGTGCCGCCGATATCGACAAACTGGCCGATCTTGTAGGGGCGGAACAGGATCAGCATGAACCCCGCGGCCAGATCGCTGAGCGTGCCCTGCAGTGCCAGGCCGATCGCCAGGGTGGCAGCACCCAGCATGGCGACCAGGCTGGTGGCCTCGATCCCGAAGATGTTGAGGACGGCGACCAGCACCACCAGGAGCAGCACCCAGCGTACTGTGCTGGCGGCAAAATTGCCCAGTGTCGGGTCGATCTGCGGCGTGCTGTTGATCCGCCGCCGCACCACGCTGCTGATCCAGCCGGTGGCAATCCAGCCGAGGATCAGCACCACCAGCGCCTTGGCGCCACTTACCAGCAGAGGCCAATAGGCGCCTGCTTGTTCCATCATCTGTTCCATGTCCGCTGTCCCTCCGCGCTGTCATTCGTTGCGCCGGACTGTCGTGGAACAGCCGGGCTGTGGCAATAGGGCGCAGCGGGGAAAGTTCGGGCGGCGAAGGCTCAACCTGTGCGGGCGGATTGGGGCCGCCGCAAGCCAGTTCCGGCATGTGCTGTGGACCGCAAGCAGGAGCTGCTGGCTGGGCAGCAGCTCCTGCTTGCCGTTAGAACAGGAACAGATCGGCGGTAACGTCCTCTGCATCGAAACCGCTGAGGGTGATGGAAACATTGGCAAAACTGACTTCGGCGCCGCTGTCCGTTTGCGAAACCGTAAGATCGGAGAAACCGGAGGCGCCGCGTTTGATCCGGATCAGGTCCTCGCCGGTGTCGAAATTCAGGATCGTGTCAGAGCCGTCTCCGCGCTTGAAGACGAAGAGGTCAGCGCCATCGCCGCCATCCAGGGTGTCGTTGCCCTTGTTGCCATACAGGACGTCTTTACCGTCACCGCCGTGCAGGCTGTCGTTGCCGTTGCCGCCCAGAAGCTTGTCCGCGCCGGATCCGCCCTCGATGGTATCCTTGCCGCCGCGGCCTTTAAGAACATCTTTGCCGATGCCGCCGGAAATGGAATCGGCGCCCGCTCCGGCGGAGACAGTATCCGCCCCGCGTCCGGAATCGATAGTTTCGCTGCCGTCCAGCTTGTAGTACTGACCGGGCCGGATGTTATCGTCTTCGTTAGAACCGCTGATGGTCCAGTCTTCACCGTTCACGAAAGATACAAACTGGTCGAGATCGAACCGGCCCGTGGCCGTGGTGGCGGTGCGGCTGGTCAGGTCGAATAGGCCGTCCGCGCTGACATCGACGCCGTCCAGCACCAGTTTATCGATGGTATGAAACGACGGGGTCAGGGAAATCTCAGCATATTCAAATTCGGTGATGCTGCCGGTGATGAAATAGCTGCCTGAGCCGGGTACCCGCAGGTCGTCGCCGAAAAGGCTCACAGAATAGGGGTAGTTGTAGATCAGCAGGAAGGTGCCGGTGTCGTATTTGTTGCTCAGCTGCGCACCGTTGAAAGTTGCAACAAGCCCGGCCATCTGAGTTTGCAGAGACCCGGTCACAGTCATTGTCGGCATGAACTCAACCCTTGATAAGTTTCACAGTCGTTAAAAGTGCTGGCAAGGAGGGGCTACACTAAGGGTTGCGGCGATTTCAAGGATCAGCCGTATCGCTTGTCCCTCGCTTTCCGTCAGGTCAAGCCTCTGGAGATCCGCGGGCGGCTGAGATGCCCGCATCGGGAACAGAAAAGCCCCGCCGGTCCGGCGGGGCTTTTCCGGTGCGGCTGGGGATGCCCCGCCAGAACACACAAGCGACAGGCGGGGCGCTGGTTAGACCAGGTCGAATTCGTCCGCGCCCATTTCCTCAGCAGTTTCCGGCTCCGGCATGGCATAATCGTCCAGGCTCAGCGCTGCCATCAGGTCCTCTCCGGACAGATCCTCTGTGCCGCTGAGAGCATCATCATAGGCCGCCAGCAGCGCATCGGCGTCCGCGAAACCGCCCTCCGGTGCTGCAATGCGGAACAGCTCTTCCTGGGTGCCGTCCTCGCCAGGGCCGTAAAAGACCACGCTCTCCACTGCGGCCAGATCGCCGCCAATCTCATCCGACAGGTAGTAAGACAGGTAGTTTTCAAAGGTGGGCTCGGTTCCCTCGGGAAGCGCAGGCACACTGTAGGGGTTCGGATCGGGTTCTTCGTCCAGAATGTAGGTGCCCCCCAGCGGGTCGCCGGTTTCGGAAAACACCTCCCCGAAGAAAACCTTGCCATAGACGGGCTCTTCCGGCTCCACCGGCTCCTCAGGATCGCTGCTGACGGCCTTGATGGAACCTGAGTCGGTGGTGGTGGATGTGGCGCGGATGCCGAAGACGTCGATTTCATCCAGGTCTTCGATGTCCAGGGCAACCGTCATTGTGTCCCCGGCATGCAGGTAGGTTTCCTTGGTTTCCCCCTCCGGGCCAAGGCCGGGGCTGCTGAGTTCAGTGGCCTCGTCCCACTGCACCTTTTCGCCGTCCAGCCTGGCACCGTTCATGTTCAGCGGGCCGCCCAGGGACTCGCTCGAGCCGGAAAAGTCATCATCGCCGAAATAGACCGCGTTCACGTCCATGGCGCCGTCATCGACCGTAATATCGGCAAAGAACTCGCCGTTTTCCTCGTAAACGGTGACGGTGTAGGAGAGGCCCTCTACCGCGTAGGTGAATACCTTGGAGCTGTCAGGCATAGGGGTGGTTTCCCTTTTGGCCGGAAATGGCTGAGCGGCCTTGCCCTGCCGGCCGTTACTGTTCAGACATGCCGCATTTTCACAAATTCGCCTTATTTTTAACAAAATTGCCCGGGGCTAAAAAACCACTCAGCCGGGAACAAACCTTGGTGATTGTCTCCAACAGGTGAACGGTAGCTGGACCGGGCGTGCTGGCTGCCGGCGGCGCGCTGGAGGTGCCGCAAAGAAAAAGCCCCGCTGGTCTGGCGGGGCTTCTCTTGTGCGCTTTGCTTGCGGGCTTGGGCCTTACTGCTTCAGCGCCAGTTTCGGCGACAGCACGTCCATGCCGAGGGCCTCGCCCACCGCGTAGTAGGTCAGCTGGCCTGCGTGCACGTTCAGGCCGTTCAGCAGGTGCGGGTCGTCCTCGCAGGCCTTGCGCCAGCCTTTGTTGGCCAGGTTCAGCATGAAGGGCAGGGTCGCATTGCCAAGGGCCTGGGTCGAGGTGCGCGCCACGGCGCCCGGCATGTTGGCCACGCAGTAGTGCATGATGCCGTCGACCTCATAGATCGGCTCGGCGTGAGTGGTGGCCTTGGAGGTCTCGAAGCAGCCGCCCTGGTCGATGGCGACGTCCACCAGCACCGCGCCCGGCTTCATTTCGGACAGCTGTGCGCGGGAGACCAGTTTCGGTGCCGCCGCGCCCGGGATCAGAACCGCGCCGATCACCATGTCGGCCTCGCGCACCAGCTCAGCCGTTGCGCCGGCGGTGGAGTACTGGTTCTTGAAGGTGCGGCCAAAGACGTCGTCCAAGTATTTCAGGCGGGTCAGCGATCGGTCGAGGATGGTCACATCCGCGCCCATGCCGGCCGCAACCTTGGCTGCGTGGGTGCCGACGACGCCGCCGCCGATCACCACAACCTTGGCCGGGGCCACACCGGGCACGCCGCCCATCAGCACGCCGCGGCCGCCGTTGGCCTTTTGCAGGGTCCAGGCGCCGACCTGCGGGGCCAGGCGGCCGGCCACTTCGGACATCGGCGCCAGCAGCGGCAGGCCGCCGCGGTCGTCGGTGACGGTTTCATAGGCGATGGCGGTGCAGCCGGATTCCAGCAGGTCGTGGGTCTGCTCCGGATCGGGCGCCAGGTGCAGGTAGGTGAACAGCAGCTGGCCTTCGCGTAGCATCTTGCGCTCAACCGCCTGCGGTTCCTTGACCTTGACGATCATGTCTGCGGTGGCAAAGATTTCCTCGGCGGTGTCGAGGATTGCGGCACCGGCGGAGACATAGTCCTCGTCGGTGAAACCTGCGCCCATGCCGGCGCCTTTCTGAATGACAACCTCATGGCCGTGGCTGACGGCCTCGCGGGCGGCGTCGGGGGTCATGCCAACGCGGAATTCCTGCGGTTTGATCTCGGTGGGGCAGCCGATCTTCATGTGAGTCTCTCCTCCAAATCAGTCTGCGGTCATTTTGCCGCAGGCGGCGGAAAAGGTGCTGCTTTTTTGGGCAGAATAAAAACATGCCTTTCGAAGAATCTTCGTCTATACAGGCGAAACTGAGCAAGGATCTTCGAGAAATGTCTTTGGACGAAACAGATCGTCGCATACTTTCGGTACTGCAAAAGCAGGGCCGCATTTCCAATGCCGACCTGTCGGAGCGGGTGAACCTGTCGGCCTCGGCCTGCCACCGGCGGGTGCAGCGGCTGGAGGCGGAGGGGTACATCCGGGATTATGTCGCGCTGCTGGATGCGCGCAAGATGAATGTGCCGTCCACGGTGTTTGTCGAGATCACCCTGTCCGGACAGGCGGATGAGGTGCTGGACGCGTTTGAGAAGGCGGTGTCCAGAATCCCGGACGTGCTGGAATGCCATCTGATGGCGGGAACAGCGGATTACATCCTGAAGGTGGTGGCGGAAAACACCGAGGATTTCGCCCGCATCCACCGCCAGCATCTGGCGCGCCTGCCGGGAGTGGCGCAGATGCAGTCGAGCTTTGCGCTGCGCACCGTGTTCAAGACCACAGCGCTGCCGGTCTGAGGCGCTGGCGGGGGTGTTTTGCGTGCACCGTCTGTACACCCCCTGTGCACCCCCTGAGTGCCCTCCGCGCCAGAGCGGGCAGCTGATGCGCCAGCCGGTTGCGTGGGCGGGCCCGGGCTTTTGGCTTGAATCCCGGCGGGATTTCCGGTTGCCTTAAAGGAAGCTGCCAACCCGCGGTCTCCGGTCCGGAGGCGCAAATGGCAGATGGTTTTCCGTTGCGCGCAGCCAGGTATTCCGCGGCTGTTCCCGCGGGATGACATCAAACATTCACATGCTGCCGGTAAAAGGCAGCGTTTGCACCACCTGACAAGGAAGGAACCCTGCCCGTGACCCGCGAATTTGAAACCGCATCCCTGGACTGGCTGGAAGCGGAGCTGCAGGACACGCTGGACGAGGATATCGAGATCGAATTCTCCGAGCCGATGCTGAGCCAGGAGATCCGCAAGATCTACCGCGAGCAGCACCCGGAGATGCTCGACCGGCAGGTCTATTTCCGCAACCTCTTGCGGCTGCAGGCGGAGCTGATCAAGGTGCAGGACTGGGTGCAGCATTCCGGCGCGAAGGTCTGCATCCTGTTCGAAGGCCGCGATGCGGCAGGCAAGGGCGGGGTGATCAAGCGGATCACCCAGCGTCTGGATCCGCGGGTGGCGCGGGTGGTGGCGCTGCCGGCGCCGAACCGCCGCGAGCAGAGCCAGTGGTTCTTTCAGCGTTATGTGCCGCATCTGCCCGCAGGCGGCGAGATCGTGCTGTTCGACCGTTCCTGGTACAATCGCGCGGGCGTCGAGCGGGTGATGGGCTTTGCCAGCGACGACCAGGTTGAGCAGTTCTTTCAGGACGTTCCGGAATTTGAGCGGATGCTGGTGCGGTCGGGCATCATCCTGCTGAAATACTGGTTCTCTATCACCGACGAGGAGCAGCAGTTGCGGTTCATGATGCGCATTCACGACCCGATGAAGCAGTGGAAGCTGTCGCCGATGGATCTGGAAAGCCGGATCCGCTGGGAGCATTACACCAAGGCTAAGGAGGAGATGTTCAAGCGCACCAACATCCCCGAGGCCCCCTGGTACATCGTCGAGGGCAACGACAAGAAGCGCGAGCGGCTGAACTGCATCGAGCACCTGCTGACCAAGATCCCTTATGAGGAGGTGCCGGGCGAGAAGGTGGTGCTGCCGGACCGCAAGTACAATCCGGATTACGAACGGCAGGTGCTGCCGGATGAGCTGTACGTGCCGAAGATTTACTGAGGTTCGAGCCCCCAGAAGCCGGGGCCGGAACAGGCAAAAGGGCGCGCCGCAGCGCGCCCTTTCACCGTTTGCCCGGTGGGGATCAGAACAGGAAGTCGCCTGCGCTGAGATCCTGTGCGGTGATGCCTGCCAGCAGCATGCTGTCGCCGTCGATGTCGCTGATCAGCAGGCCGTTTGCGGTCTGGCTGGCGTGGTTGCTCATTAGGTCGGAGAAACCGCCGATGCCATCCGCCGCGCCCAGGTCGATACGCTCGCCGCTGGCGTTCGGGTTGAAATCGGTAACGGTGTCGTCGCCGCTGCTGAAGACAAAGATGTCGGCACCGCTTTTGCCGGTCAGCCGGTCGTTGCCCGAACCGCCGTCCAGGGTGTCGTTGCCGCCGCCGCCGAACAGCTTGTCTTTGCCGGAGCCGCCGTTCAGGTCGTCCGCGCCGCCGCCGCCGCGCAGGACGTCGTTGCCCGAACCGCCATCCAGGCCGTCGCCGCCGGCTCTGCCAAGCAGCTTGTCGCGGCCGTCATTGCCGCTGAGGCTGTCACCGCCGCTGCTGCCGGTCAGGGTGTCGTTGCCGCCCAGACCGTCGAGGGTGCCTGCGCTGCTGAGGGTCAGGCTGTCATCGCCGGCGGTTGCACCGGTGCCGGTGCCGCCGCCGGACCCGCCGCCGGAACTACCGGTGTCGAGCTGCAGCCCGGCGCTGGTCTTGGCGAAATTCTGGGTGACCATGACGGCGTCCCAGCCGTTGAAGTTGCCTTGCTCGATGCCGATGCCGATCACCTCGACATTCGCGTTCAGGATGTTGGCGCGGTGGCCGGGGCTGTTCATCAGCGAATTGTGCAGGTCGACGACGTCATCGGAGAGGCCGGCCGCGCCGCGTTCGCTTTGCCAAGCGATGTTTTCGGCCCAGGTCCAGCTGCCGGAGAAGACAAAGCCAGCGTCCTTCATCCGGTCGCCGGCGCTGGAGCCGCCCGCGCCGGTGTGGGAGAACACATCCTGCTGCAGCATCCACTCGCTGTGGTCTTCTGACGAATCGTTGAGGCGCAGCTCCAGCTGCACTGGATTGAGCCCGCGCGAGGTGCGCTCGGCGTTGATCAGGTCGAGCATCTGGCGCTCGAGTTCGCTTGCCTGTGACATCGTGTACTGCTCCGTGAGTGGGCCGGCTGTGCGGCGGTGCGCCAACCGGTTAACGGAATTTCAGAGCGCTGGAAGGGCGGCTGGGCACAAGGGCGGTTTTGCGGCGAAGCTCTGCCCGAAGCCCGGGGCGCGATACGCGGAAACCTGCGCGCAGAGCGGGCCCAGGCAGGCCGGATCCGCGGCAGGCGCCATCCCGCCGCCGGGCAGAGGCAAGAGGCGGTGCAGGATTCGCCCTGTTGCTGCCGGGGGCGGCGGCCGGGGCTGGATTTGCAAACGGAAGAATCGGGCAGGCCGGGCGCCGGCGGGGGGAAGCTGGCGGCGCCCGGCAGCAATGAAAACCCGGAGTGGCGTGCCTTGTTTGCAGGGACCAAGACGGGCGCCGGTTTAATTGGGGGGGGCGCGCGGCCTGCCCCGGGTTTCAGTGTTCCGGGTGTTCCAAGCCCGGGCGGCGGGGCAAGGTTAGGGAAACGCATCTGGTTTGCCTGGCCGCGAACCCTGTATAGCAGAGTGTAAAGAAGAAATACACCCTAAAGATGTAGTTCAAAGCATTTCACGATCTTTGCGTGTGCTGCAAAAAGGCCGCCCCAAGTTTGCGGCCCGTTCAAATGACAAACCCCCGGGCGGAGCCGCGGGGGTTGTCTGAACTTTTGTTCCGGCGTGGTCCGGGGACCTGCCGTAGTGCTGTCCAAAGCTGGAGAGCCAGGTGTGCTTAGAGCAGACCTTCGCGCTGGGCTTTCTTGCGTGCCAGTTTACGGGCACGGCGGATCGCTTCAGCTTTCTCGCGCGCTTTTTTCTCGGACGGCTTTTCGAAATGTTGCTTGAGCTTCATTTCGCGGAAGACGCCTTCACGCTGCAGCTTTTTCTTCAGGGCACGAAGCGCCTGATCGACGTTGTTGTCGCGAACACTAACCTGCATGTGGTATTCACCACCTTTCTAAGTTTTGAGTTGCAAGGAAGATTGCAGGAAGTGGCCATATAGCAAAGCGCCGCTAATTTGTCTAGTAGGGTGTCAGGACACTGCCAGCTGGAGGGTGAGATGACCGAAGACCAGGATCACGCGCAGGACGATATCAGGGAAAAGCTGCTGGATGCGGCGCTGTTGCATGTGCCGTTCGACGGCTGGTCGGAGGTCACGTTCCGGGCCGCCTGCCAGGACGCCGATGTGCCGGAGGTGCTGGCCCATGCGGTCTGCCCGCGCGGCGGGGTGGATCTGGCGCTGGCCTATCATGCGCGCGGCGATTCGCGGATGCTGGAGCGGCTGCAGGCGGAGGATCTGTCGGGGATGCGGTTCCGCGACAAGGTCGCAGCAGCGGTGCGGTTCCGGCTGGAGGCGGTTGACGACAAGGAGGCGGTGCGCCGCGGCACCACGCTGCTGACGCTGCCGCAGTATGCCGGCGACGGGGTCAAGGCGATCTGGGGCACCTGCGATCTGATCTGGGAGGCGCTGGGCGACGGCTCGGATGATCTGAACTGGTACACCAAGCGCGCGTCGCTGGCGGGCGTCTATTCCGCCACGGTTCTTTATTGGCTGGGCGATGACAGCCTGGACCATCAGGCGACCTGGGATTTCCTGGACCGGCGGATCGACAACGTGATGGACTTTGAGAAGCTGAAGGCGGGGCTGCAGAAGAACCCGCTGCTGAAGCCGTTTCTGGTGGGGCCGAACTGGCTGGCGGAGCAGATCAAGCCGCCGAAAGGCCGCGATGATCTGCCGGGATCGCTGAACCCGCGGCGCTGAGGCGGAACGCGCAGCTGCCTGACAGCGGCCAGTGCTTCCGCCGGCCGCGCTGTGTGTAATTTGCGGCGGCTGCCTTATCGCACCCGGTTCACAAGGTGCCGCACGCTGACCGGAAGCACCACAACGAGTGTGAAGTCTCAGGGCTTCACCGCGATCTGGCTCACATAGGACATGAACCCGAAAAACGTCTTGGCAGAGACCCTGCGCCTGGCTTCTGATTTCAGGGCTTCTGAGGTTTCGGCAAACAGGAGGCCGTCCTCGACCATACGGTCGGCGCCGCGGTCGATCACCGTGAGAAAATACGCAGCCTCGCCCTCTGCAACGTATCCGTGGCCTGTTCTGGCGCCGAGCTGGAACCCGTGTTCGGTCAGAATGCCGGAAATCCGGCGCATGATCCAAAGATTGGTGACATTCTGATTGATCATGAACTTGATGAGTTGATCCAGCGGATCGAAGTCAGCGATTTGGGCTGTGGCGGTGCTGTAGTCTCCATCGCAGACCGCCAGAATGCCGCGCGGCTTCAAGAGGCGGTACGCTTCTCGAACAACCTCTTCAGGGCCGGGCACATGGCATAGCAATGTGTGCATGACGATCAGGTCAAACGTCTCGTCTGCAAGTCCCGTGTCTTTGGCATCCCCGGTACTGAAGCTGAGGCGGTCATCGTCCGCAAAGCTTTTACGGGCCCGGCGCACCATTACCGGTGAAGGTTCAATCCCATGAGCGGTTGCAGCACCTGCCAGCTCTAACAGGTCCCTGGTGACATGCCCGGTGCCGGAGCCCAGCTCCAGTGCTGCGGCGTTTTCGGGCAGGCCCAGCTTCTCAAGATAAGCCTTCCGGATTGCGACCTGCGCAGGTTCCAGGCAGCGGGCTTCCATTGCGTCAGCGATCCGCTCTTGCAGGGCGGTATCCTGAGCGCCGAGATTCGAATACGGATCGGCCATTCTTCACCTCAATTGCATCTTTCCGGACATTTGTAAGTTAGCTGGGTCAACCCAAATTGCCATGCGCGGAGGGCTGCCTCGAACACGGCGGGGAGGGCAGTACCGGCGTGTTCAGCCGCCAGAGGGTGTCCGCAAACCATCCAGACTGCGGCGCCTTTGCTGTTTGCGCGCACCGGGCCGGATGCTAGGCAGGGGCAAGGATCAGGAGGACAAATTCCGATGACAGAGATGATGCGCGCGGTGGAGATCACGAAACCCGGCGGGCCGGAGGTGTTGCAGCTGTGCCAGCGCCCGGTGCCGCAGCCGGGCCATGGCGAGGTCGTGATCAAGGTGGCCTATGCCGGCGTGAACCGTCCCGATGCGCTGCAGCGCGCCGGCGCCTATGATCCGCCAAAGGGCGCCAGCGACCTGCCGGGGCTGGAGGCCTCGGGCGAGGTTGCGGCCGTGGGCGCGGGTGTCAGCGGCATAAGCGAAGGCGATCTGGTCTGTGCGCTGCTGCCCGGCGGCGGCTATGCCGAATATGTGGCGACGCCGGCGGCGCATTGCTTGCCCGTCCCGGAAGGGCTGGACCTGAAACAGGCGGCGTGTTTGCCGGAGACCTTCTTTACCGTCTGGTCCAATGTCTTCACCCGCGGCGGGCTGAAAGCGGGCGAGCGGTTCCTGGTGCATGGCGGCTCTTCGGGCATTGGCACGACGGCAATCCAGCTGGCCCGGGAGTTCGGGGCGCGGGTATTTGCCACGGCCGGTTCGGATGAAAAGTGCCAGGCCTGCCTGGATTTGGGCGCCGAGCGGGCGATCAACTACCGCGACGAGGACTTCGTCAAGGTGATGCGCGAGGAAGGCGGCGCCGATCTGGTGCTGGATATGGTTGGCGGCGACTACATCCCGCGCAACGTCAAGGCGCTGGCCGAAGACGGGCGGCTGGTGCAGATCGCCTTTCTGCAAGGGCCGAAGGTGGAGCTGAACTTTGCCCTGATGATGGTCAAGCGGCTGACGCTGACCGGCTCGACCCTGCGGCCGCAGAGCGATCTGGCCAAGGCGCAGATTGCCCAGGATCTGGCCGAGGCGGTCTGGCCCTTGATCGAGGCGGGCAAGGTTGCGCCGGTGATGGACAGCGAGTTTGCGCTGGAGGACGCGGCCGCAGCGCACGCCCGGATGGAAAGCTCCGGCCATATCGGCAAGATCGTTTTGAAGGTCGGCTGACGCCTTAGGGTTTCACGCAACAGGGCCGGCGGATCCGCCGGCCCTGTTTTGATTGCGCGGCTGCTACTTCACGGCGCGCCGGTACAGGTGCCAGGTGGCATGGCCCAGAACCGGCACGACGATGATCAGCCCGGCCAGGAACGGGATCGCGCCGATCACCAGCGCTGAGCCGACGAGCGCGCCCCAGGTCATGCAGACGACGGGGTTCTTGCGCATCACCCTGATAGAGGTGGCCACCGCCACCGGCAGGCCGACGTGGCGGTCCAGCAGCAGCGGGAAAGACACGATGCTCATCGCCAGCGCGGCGAAGGCAAAGACTGCGCCCACCACGCCGCCGGCAATCGCCATGGTCCACCCTGCGCGGGTGGTCAGCACGTCGGCGGCGAAGCTTGTGATCGAGGCCGGCGGCTCCGGCCCCAGGGTTCGGCTGTAGATCATGTCAGCCGCCACCAGCCAGATGACGAACAGCGCCGCCAGATACAGCCCCAGCACCAGAATGGCGCCAAAGGACGGCGAGCGGATGACGCTGAAGGCATCCACCCAGCGCGGCTCCAAACCTTCTTCGCGGCGCTTGGACATTTCATAGAGGCCGATTGCTGCGACCGGGCCGAGGATCGCAAATCCCATGATCATCGGCACGATCAGCGGCAAGAGGTTCATCGACAGGCTCATCACGATCAGCGCAATGCCGATCAGCGGATAGAACAGCACCAGGAACATCGCATCGCTGCGGCAGGCTGCAAAATCCTCCAGACCCGCGGCCAAAGAATGGATGATGTCATCCATGCTCAGGTCGCGTGCCTGCGGCAGCTCCTTGACGCCGTCGCTGCCCATTTCGCCGACGGTTTCGCCGATATGGTGCCCGGTGGTTTCTGCACCCTGCAGAAGCCAGCTGAGCGGGTTACCGATTGTCTTTGCCATGCGCTTCCTCCTCCTCGCTGACCAAAACGGAAGTGCCGTTCAGGCAGGGCCGGGCGCGGCACGTGGGCTTATTGTAGCACGAAACACGGCAAAGTCTGCTTCACAGGCCGTTTATTGCCGCGCGACGAGAGCGGCGCCTGGCGGCGGTGGCTTCCCCTTTCGGCGGCAAAGCCGCCTGCCGGGCAGCTGGGCGGGGATATTTTTAGCCAGATGAAGATCCGGATCCTTTATTCATCTGGCTGCAAATATCCCGGGGTGATTTGGCCGAAAGGCCAAGAGGGGCAGCGCCCCTTCTCCAAGGCGGTTCAGCGGACAGGTGCGAGCCGCGCGTCCTTCAATGTGCAGTCCTTGATCACATCGCGCCCGCAGGGCACCGGGTCAAGCGCCTTGGACAGGCAGATGCGGGCCTCCTGGATGGCGCCGTCGCGGCAGGTGATGGTCAGGCTGTCGCGCGACAGGGGAGGGTTTTCCTTGAGAAACGCCTCCTCCACCACCGACGCGGGCAGGGTGACGGTTTTGTCCAGCTTGCGGAAGACGGCGGGGCGGGTGACGCGGGTGTAGGCCTCGCGCATCAGGCTGTAATACTGGCGGGCGCTGAGGCCCGCGCAGGTGCCGTGTTTCTTCCACTGGTGCCAGGCAAGGCCTGCGCTGCCCATGATGTCCGCCATCTGGCGGCTCATCGCGCGGCTTGGCGGCGCCTCGGCACTTCGGCAGTAGCTGGGCCAGCCGCGGTGGTATTGCGGCCAGAGCCCGTGCAGGGTCCAGCCGTGGTCATGGCGGGCATCGCATTGGTCCGCATTGCGGGCATCGCCCTCCTGCGCGCACCAGTTCGGCGACCAGCTGAGCGCCAGCACGTAGTAGTCGAACTCTCCGGCCGGTTCGCCCTCTGCCGCCGCAAGCGTGGCAAAAGCCGCCAAAACAGCCGCCAAACCCAGCAATAACTTGCGCATTGGCCTCTTTCCTTATGAAATCAAGCTGACTATATAGGGCAGAAGTTCCCCGACAACGGAAACCTGCCCCGCACGCCGGGGACGCCCTTTCAGGCGGCGGGAGAGATGTATCCGGGGATCAAGGTGTTTTAAGGAGATGAGCACATGGCAAAACCGTTGATGGCCAAGGCAACCGCCGTGTGGCTGGTGGACAATACCACGATCAGCTTCAAGCAGATCGCCGATTTCGTGGGCATGCACGAGCTGGAGATCCAGGGCATCGCCGACGGCGAAGTGGCGGTGGGCGTCAAGGGGTTTGACCCGGTGGCCAACAACCAGCTGACCCAGGACGAGATCGACAAAGCGCAAGCCAACCCGCTGCACAAGCTGAAGCTCAAGTTCAACCCGGCCGCGGCCGGCGAGGAAAAGCGCCGCGGCCCGCGCTATACTCCGCTGTCCAAGCGCCAGGACCGTCCCAACTCTATCCTGTGGCTGGTCAAGTTCCACCCGGAACTGAGCGACGGCCAGATTGCCAAGCTGGTGGGCACCACCAAGCCGACCATCCAGTCGATCCGCGAGCGCACCCACTGGAACATCGCCAACATGCAGCCGATCGACCCGGTGGCGCTGGGCCTGTGCAAGCAGTCCGAGCTGGACTCTGCGGTGCAGAAGGCCGCGGCCAAGAAAGCTGCCGAAGGCGGCGTGATGAGCGACGACGAGCGCCGCAAGCTGGTCTCCACCGAGCAGTCGCTGGAGATGGAAGCGGAGCCGAAAATCCCGAGCGCCATCGAAGGGCTGGAAACCTTCACCCTGGGCGGCGGTTCCTCCGACGAGGAAGAGAAGAAGGAAGAGGATATCCTCGACGCCGACAGCTTCTTCAACCTGCCCTCTGGCGGCGATGACGAGGACGACGAAGAAGACACCCGTCCCTGATTCCGCCAGGGGACTTTGCGTCCCGGTTTCGGAAAATCATTAAAAAGCCGCAGATCCGGTGCTCCGGATTTGCGGCTTTTTCTGTTAGAATTGAGTCTCAAGGTTACAAGATGTTGACTACGCGCCGCTGATTTGCGCAGCATGATGTTGCGGGGTAATCGTGTTCCAGGTTGCCTGCGGTCAGTGAAGTCTGGGTGCGCCCTCGCCAAGAAGGGCGGTTTCCCGCTGTGTCAGGGACGAATGTTAATGAGTGTTGCCAGCAGGCGGGTGCAGGACGCCAGCCTGCACGGGGATGGCAGGAGTACAAAATATGGACGCATCAGGCGTGCCGCCGCTGGGGGACAGCTGCGGCTTGAATCTGGGGGCGCTGGCAGGCTTGCACGGGCTGGAGTTCTGTCAGGAATTTGCGGGGCAGCTGGCGCAGGGAACTGGCGCGGATCTGGTCACTGTTGGCGAGCTGACGGTCCGGGAGACCCCGCGCATCAGAGTGCTGGCCAGCAGTTTCGACGGGCTGCCGCTGGGCGATTTTGAATATGACTTGCGCGGGGCGCCGTGCTGCGATGTGGTGCTGAGCGGTGAGCCTCAGGTTTACCCCGGCCGGGTGGAGGAGCTGTATCCCGAAGGCGGGATGTTCGTTGAGGAAGGCCTCCAGAGCTATGCGGGCGTTGCCCTGAAGGATCCTGGCGGCGCGGCGTCCGGCCTGGTGCAGGCTGCCTGGCGCGAGGACATCGGCGACGGTTTGGCGCAGCGGGCCGTGGCGGTGATGCAGCAGTTTGCGCCGCGCCTTGGCGCGGAGATTGCGGGCCTGCGGCGGCTGGCAGCCCTGGCGGCGCTGGCAGAGGGGCCGGGCAGCACCTGTCCGCGGGCGGCATTCCGGCAGATTGCGCGGGAACTGCAAAGTGCGCTTAGGGTGCGGGCGGTTTTCATTGCCGGTTGCAGTGGGGGCAGGCCGGACCGCTGCCGGGTGCTGGCGTGCTGTTCCGGCGGCCGGTTGTTGGATGCGGCGGAAGGCCGGGCCGTGCGCTGTGACCCGACCGGGAAGCAGGTGCCGGGTGGCTGGGAGGCCGTTCAGGTGCCGGACGGTCTGCGGCAGATAGTGCAGGCATTGGCGCAGACCCGGCCCCTGTCATTGAAATACTGTCTCGGTTTTCCGCTGCGCGATGCGGATGGCGCGGCGGCCGGCTGGCTTGGGCTGCTGCATGACCGCGACATCGCGACGGATGTGCTGGAGCCGGATCTGATGGCGCTGGCTGCCGCCCGCACCGGTCTGGAACTGCGCCGCCGCGCCGCGGAGCAGCGCCGCCAGCAGGCGGAGGCGGCCCAGCTGGTCCGGCACAAGGCCGAGAGCCTGGGGCGGCTGGCAGGGGCCCTCGCGCATGAGTACAACAATCTGCTGGCGTCGATGCAGGGCAGGGCCGAACTGGCGCTGGCGCATCTGGAGGTCGCACATCCTGCGCAGCAGCATCTGCAGGCGGTGGAGGAAGGGCTGCGCGCCTCGGCCGGGCTGGTGCGGCAGCTGACGGGCTTTGCCAAGGGCACCAACGGCCCGGCGCCTGCGCCGTGCGACCTCAACGCGGTTGTGCAGGAGGCGCTGGCACTGGTGCCCCTGGACTGCCGGAAGGGCAAGGCGGTGGTGCTGGATCTGGCCGAGGGCGTCCCCGCGGCGCATCTGGACCAGGAGGAGGTGCGCCAGCTGCTGCTGAACCTGCTTCTGAACGCCGCGGAGGCCATCGGCCCTGGTGCCGGCACCATTACGGTGAAGACCCGGCGCACCCGCCTGGACGCTCCGGAGCGGCAGCGGCTGCTGAAGGGGCGCCGGATGGCGGCGGGCGATTGCCTGCTGCTGGAGGTCAGCGACACCGGCGGCGGCATGCGGCACGACATGGTCACCCGGATCTTCGACCCGTTTTATACCACCAAACCCGGCGGCCGCGGCCTGGGCATGGCGGTGGCGATGGGGATCATCAGCCGCCATCAGGGCGGGCTGGCGGTGGAGAGCCGCGAAGGGGCGGGCAGCGTCATTCGCTGCTATTTCCCGGCTTGTGCCGCGGCGGCAGAGGCGGTGGAGCCGCCCGCGGCAGCGCGCAGCGCGGCGGTTTGGCGGATCCTGGTGGTGGATGACGAGGACACCGTGCGCCGGGCGGTGGCGGGGCTGCTGCAGCTGCGCGGCTGCGAGGTGGCGCAGGCGGATGGATATGACGCGGCGCTTGCCTTGCTGGACTCGGAAGGGCCGTTTGACGGCGCGGTGATCGACATGAGCATGCCGGGGCGCGGCGGCTGGGAGACGCTGGCCGGCCTGCGGGCGGCGCAGCCGTGCCTGAATGCGGTGATGATGAGCGGCTGTGCCATCAGCGCGGCAGAGGCGGGCTTTCCCGGACTGGCGGATGTGCAGGTGCTGGACAAGCCCTTTACCAAGGAAAAGCTGTATAAGGCGCTGTTCCGCTAGGGCCGGTGCGGGCAGAGGTCGGGGCTCCCGCGCCTGCAGCTGCCCCTGACGGGGCCGCTTGGCAGCCTTGGGCCCGGCGCCGCGCTGGCGCGCGGCGCGGCAGCCCCTAACCGGCGGCGGCGTGCTCCAGCAGCCAGCTGCGGACCCGTTCGATCCGGCTGGTGCCGGCCTTGGCCTGCGGGGTCAGCAGGTAATAGGCGCTGGCAGGGATGCAGCTGTGCGGATGGGCCTGGATCAGCGTGCCGTCGTCGAGTTCGCGGCGCACCAGCAGCTCCGGCAGTATCGCCGCGCCGTGGCCGTATTTCACTGCGTCGATCAGCATTTCGAACTGGCTGAACAGCGGGCCGGTGGGCCGGACGGGCAGCGCCTCGCCCAGATCTTCGAACCATATCTGCCAGCTGAGCGGGCGGGTGGTGTGCTGCAGGGCCGGGTAGTCCAGCAGGCTGCTTGCCGCCCGTACCGGGGTGCTGAGCAGGCCGGGCGCGGCAACGGCGATCAGCGTCTCCGGCATCAGGAAATCGGCGCGGAAGCCCGGCCAGGGCGGATCGCCCTGCACGATGGCGAGATCAATGAGGCTGGCATCCACCTGCGCATTGTCGAGATAGGTGATGGTGTTGACCGTCAGCCGCGGCTGTTCCCGGGCCAGCTGTGCCAGATGCGGCATCAGCCAGCGGCTGCCGAGCGTCGGATAGGTGCCGATGTTGAGCGCGCCATAGGGGTTATCGCGGGTGCGCAGCCGGTAAAAGGTGGCTTCCAGAGCCTCCAGCTGCGGCGAAAGTTCCTCCAGCAGCATATGGCCCGCCGCGGTGAGCTGCACCCGCTGCCGGTCGCGCTTGAACAAGGTCTGGCCGGTCTGCGCCTCCAGGCTCTGGATCTGGCGGCTGAAAGCGCTTTGCGACAGGCTCATGGTGCGGGCGCCCTGGGCAAAGCTGCCGGCGCGGGCGGCGGCCTCGAAACAGAGCAGGGCAGAAATGGGCGGGATTTTGCGGCGCATGGGAGCACCCTGCCAGTTGTTGCATTTTTTGCAATACAGATTGCAAAATCCCGGCTTTTTTCGCGGGCAGAGGCCTGCAACCATGGCGCCAAACGCATCATCCCTCACGATCAGCACGACAAACAGGAGCGCGCCGCATGACTTTTGTACCGCAGATCAATGATGCCGATGTTGAGGCTGTTACTAGGGCCATGAAGACGATGCCCGACACGGCCTCGGTGGCGGGCTTTGTGCCCGGACCTGGTATCCAGCGGCTGGAGCTGACGTTCGACCTCAAGCTGCTGCAAGAGGCGCTGGAGGAGTGCCTGAAGCGCGAGGACTTTATGGGCGGGATGCAGGATCAGGGGTTTGCCGCGCTGCCGCTGACCCGGCGGCCGGGACAGTCCGAGTGGACCGCAAATGATCTGTCCGGCCGCTACTGGCTGCGTGCCGATGACCGTTATGTGGAAGAGCCGCGCGAGGATCTGGTCCCGGAGGTTGAGTTTTCCGAGTTCAATCCGAAGTTTGCGGGCACCTATTTCGAGCATGTGCACAGCGAACTTGCCAAGCGCTTTCCGATCGGGCGGACGCGGGTGCTGTCCAAAGGGCTGTACAACTGCAACTCCTGGCACCGCGACCCGGAGCCGCGGCTGCATATCCCGGTGGTGTCCAATCCCGGCTCATTGTTCGTTGTGAATCATCACGTTACCCACTTGCCAGCCGACGGATCGGTCTATTTCACTGACACCCGCGGCTATCACACCGCATTGAACGGGGGAGAAACCCGGCGCGTGCACATCGTGGCGGCGCTGGCCTATGAGCAGGTGGCGGCATGAGCCAATACACTGGGCTGGCAGGGATGGGGGCTGATGCGCCCCTCTGCGATCTGCGCAGCGATACGGTAACGCGGCCCGATGCGGGCATGTTGCAGGCGATGGCCGCGGCAGCGCTGGGCGATGACGTTTTTGGCGAAGACCCGTCGGTGAACCGGCTGGAGGCGGTGCTGGCCGAGCGTCTGGGCAAAGAAGCGGGTCTGTTCGTTCCCACAGGCACGATGAGCAATTTCACCGCGATGCTGGCCCATTGCCAGCGCGGCGAGGAGGTGATCTGCGGACGCGGCTATCACGTCTATGCTTATGAGGCGGCGGGGGCCTCGGTGCTGGGCGGGATTGCGCTGTGCCCGGTGGCGGTGCGCGGCGATGGAGCGCTGGACCCGGCGGAGATCCGGTCGGCGCTGCGCGAAGATGATCCGCATTTGCCCATCAGCCGTCTGGTGTCGCTGGAAAATACCCATAACGGGCTGGCGGTGCCGCTGGCGGAAATGGCGGCTGCGGCCGGGGCCGGGCGCGCGGCGGGCTTGTTCGTGCATTTGGACGGGGCGCGGTTCTTCAATGCGATCACCGCGCTGGGGTGTTCTGAAACGGATTTGGCTGGGCTGGCGGACACGGTGTCGGTCTGCCTGTCAAAGGGGCTGGGCACGCCTGCGGGGTCGGTGCTGGCGGGGCCTTCGGACCTGATTGCCAAGGCGCGGCGCTGGCGCAAGATGCTGGGCGGCGGAATGCGGCAGGCGGGCGTGCTGGCGGCCGCCGGGCTTTATGCGCTGGAGCACAACGTGGCACGGCTGGCAGAGGATCACGCACGGGCCGCAGAAATGGCCGGCGTGCTGCGGAGCTTAGGCACGGGAGAGGTGGTGCAGGCCACCAATATGGTGTTCTTCACGCCGGCAGATGAGCGCAACGACGGCCTTCGGGCGCATTTGGCGGCTGATGGCGTGGTCATTGGCGGCGGCAGCTCCGGTGCCATCCGCATCGTGCTGCATAGGGACGTTGACGACGCTGCGCTGGCGCGGGCGGTTCAGGGGCTGAAAAGCTTCTACGGCTAGCCGCAGGGGCCGGAAAAATGCAAATTTTGCGGCCAAAATTCTTTGAAGAACTTTTCGCCCGGCGGCGCCGTCAGATTTCCTTGCGCGCGCTAAGGGCGGCAGAGATGGTGCCGTCGTCGAGGTAATCGAGCTCGCCGCCGATCGGCACGCCTTGGGCCAGGGAGGTCAGTTTCACCTGCCCCTGCAGCTGGTCGGCGATGTAATGGGCGGTGGTCTGGCCGTCGATGGTGGCATTCAGCGCCAGGATCACTTCGCTGATGTTTTCGGTGGCGACCCGGTCCGCCAGCCGCGGGATGCGCAGATCTTCCGGACCCACCGCATCCAGCGCTGAAAGGGTGCCGCCCAGCACATGGTAGCGGCCTTTGAACACGGCTGCCCGCTCCATCGCCCAGAGGTCGGCCACATCCTCGACCACGCAGAGTTCGCCGGTGGCACGTCTGTCGTCTGTGCAAATCGGGCAGATCTCGCTGGTGCCGACATTGCCGCAGTTGAGACATTCCCGCGCGGTGGCAGCCACCTCGCTCATCACATCGGCCAAGGGTGTCAGCAACAGCGCCCGCTTGCGGATCAGATGCAGCACGGCGCGGCGGGCAGACCGCGGCCCCAGACCCGGCAGCTTGGCCATCAGGGCAATCAGGTCTTCGATGTCGCTGGTGGAATTCTTGATCATGCCGCAGGCCCTTTGGTTCCTTGCCATATAGGCCACCCGGGGCTGGGGAGCGCAAGGGCCGGCCGGTAAAATGTTCGGGGTTTGTTTTACTGCCGTCCGGGGGTAAGGCTTGGCATGGCCGGAGGAGGGATCACAATGGGAGGTGCCGCAGCGCATACGGAAAACGGCACCGGGCCGCTTCGCTTTGCCCGGCTGACGGAGGTGCCGCCGCAGGAGCTTGCCCGCCATATGTCCGACCCGCGGATGGCGGACCATATGCCCTTGCTGACTGGGAGCTGGGATGAGGCCGCTGCCAGGGAATTCGTCGCCGCCAAGGAAGCCTGCTGGCAGCGCGACGGGCTGGGCCACTGGGCCTTCCTGCGCGGGGATACGTATCTCGGCTGGGGCGGCTTCCAGAAAGAGGGGGAAGAGTGGGATTTCGGGCTGGTACTGCGGGCGGACTGCTTTGGCCTTGGCCCTGCCATTGCCCGCAAGGCGCTGGAATTTGCCCGCGCGGATGCGCGCATCCCCTATGTTACCTTCCTGCTGCCGCCAACACGCCGCCACCTGCGCCCGCTGGCACGGCTGGGGGCGGTACAGACCGGGGAGGTGCAGTACGAAGGCCGGCGCTTCCTGAAGTTCCGGCTGGAGACGGGCTGAGGCGGGCAAAAGAAAAGGCGGCTCCAGTCGGGCCGCCTTTGCATAGGGAAATGAGTGCCGCTTAGAACGGCAGCTTGATGTCCTTGGGCAGGCCCATGCTTTCGGTCAGCTTGGTCATCTCTTCCTGCGCCTTTTCAGCCGCTTTGGCCTGAGCATCCTTGATGGCGGCCAGGATCAGGTCCTCGACCACTTCCTTGTCGTCGCCGTTGAAGATCGACGGGTCAATGTCCAGTGCCTTGAGGTCGCCCTTGGCGGATGCAGTGGCCTTGACCAGGCCTGCGCCTGCTTCGCCGGTGACCATGACATTGTGCAGGTCTTCCTGCATCTGGGCCATCTTGCCCTGCAGTTCCTGTGCCGATTTCATCATCTTGGCCATGTCGCCAAGACCGCCGAGGCCTTTGAGCATCTGTCTTCTCCTAAGATTCCGGTTTGGGGGACAGATACGGGGCGCGGGGGCGCGAAACAAGGGGCAGGATCATCTGCGCGGAACAGTTTAGCGCTCTACCGCCCGGTCGACAGGCCAGGCAGCGCCCGGCCTTCCCGCTGATACGGCGCTAGTGCGCCCGCCTGAGGTTAGGCGCTGCCCTGGATTTTTTGCATCACCCGTCCTCGAACGGGTCCCATTCGTCCTCCACCTCGGGCAGGGCTTCGGCGGCGACCTCTGCGGTCAGTTCCTCAGGCGTGCGGATGCGCTTGATCTTGGCCTTGGGAAAGCTCTCCAGCACGGCCTGCACCAGCGGGTGCGCAGTGGCTTTCTCACGCAGGGCGTTTTCTGCGGCGTCGCGGACCTCGGCAATGGTGGGCGCATCGCCGTCAGGGGCAATGGAGACCACCCAGCGGGCGCCGGTCCAGTTCTGCAGCGCTGAGCCGAGCCGGGCGGCGAGATCCTTGGGCGCTTGGGCCGCCGGGGTGAATTCGATCCGGCCCGGCTGGTAGGAGACCAGTCGCACGCCGCCTTCGACCTCGACCAGCAGTTTCACATCGCGGTTGGTGCGGATCAGCTCGACGACATGTTCGAAGGTGGGATAGCGGGCCAGCGCGGAGCTGACTTGCGGTGCCAGCGCCATCATGGTGCCGCTGCCGCCATGGGCCACGGGTGCGCCGCCGGCCGGACCGCCTTGGGGACTGGCGGGTCCGTTGCCGCCAAGTGCCGGGGCGCCCATGCCCTGCATCGGCACACCGCCGCCGGGACCGGGGGGCGGCGGGGGCGGGGTGTCCTGCAGCTTGCGGATCAGTTCCTCGGGTGAGGGGAGGTCGGCCACATGGGTGATGCGGATCACCGCCATCTCGGCCGCCATCATGGCGTTGGGGGCGGCGGCGACTTCCTCCAGCGCCTTGAGCAGCATCTGCCACATCCGGGTGAGGACGCGCATCGGCAGGTTCTCGGCCATTTGCTGGCCGCGGGCGCGCTCGTCCGGGCTGACGGTGGGGTCTTCGGCGGCGTCCGGAGTGATCTTCACCACCGAGACCCAATGGGTGATCTCGGCCAGATCGCGCAGCACTGCCAGCGGGTCGGCGCCCTCTGCATACTGGCCTGAAAGTTCTGTCAGAGCCGCTGCCGCGTCGCCGCGCAGGATCATGTCCATCAGGTCCAGCACCCGGCCGCGGTCGGCAAGGCCCAGCATGGCGCGGACCTGATCGGCGGTGGTTTCGCCCGCGCCGTGGGAAATCGCCTGATCCAGCAGCGAGGTGGCATCGCGGGCGGAGCCCTCGGCGGCGCGGGTAATGAGCGCCAGCGCGTCCTCGGCAATTTCGGCGCCCTCGGCGGTGGCGATCTTGCGCAAGAGGGAGATCATCACCTCCGGCTCGATCCGGCGCAGGTCGAACCGCTGGCAGCGCGACAGCACCGTCACCGGCACCTTGCGGATTTCAGTGGTGGCGAAGATGAATTTCACATGCGCGGGCGGCTCCTCCAGCGTCTTCAGCAGCGCGTTGAAGGCGGAGGTCGACAGCATGTGAACTTCGTCGATGATATAGATCTTGTAGCGGGCGGAGGCCGCGCGGTACTGCACCGAGTCGATGATTTCGCGGATGTCGTTCACGCCGGTGCGGGACGCCGCGTCCATCTCCATCACGTCGACATGGCGGCCTTCCATGATCGCCACGCAATGCTCGCATTTACCGCAGGGATCGGTGGTCGGGCCGCCATTGCCGTGTTCGCCGACGCAGTTCATGCCCTTGGCAATGATCCGCGCGGTCGTGGTTTTGCCGGTGCCGCGGATGCCGGTCATGATGAAGGCCTGAGCGATGCGGTCGGCGGCAAAGGCGTTTTTCAGCGTCCGTACCATCGCGTCCTGGCCCACCAGGTCGGCAAAGGTCTCGGGCCGGTATTTGCGGGCCAGAACCTGGTATTGGGATTGGCCGGTGTCGCTGGGGGTATCGTTCATGATGTCTCGTGCCGGATTCGGTTTGCGGGGCGCCCGCGTTGCGCGCAGGGTATTGAAGCGCAGCCCGTTCGTCCACCGCAGAAGGGGGCAATGCGGAGCAGCAAAAGGGCTTTGGCATTGCGTGGTTAACGGTTAGGCTGCAAGGGCGGGGCAACGCGGGGGAACGCAGGAGCGCAGCGGCTAAGGAGGCGGTATGCGATCTGAAGAAACCTCTGAGCCAGCAGCGCCGGACGAGGCGGCGCAAGCGGGGCTGACCATCCACGCGCTGTCTGCGGGCGGCGGCATTCTGGCGCTGTGCCGGCTGCCGGGCGCCGAAGGCGACTACCGGGGCGACCTGATCCAGATCTATCAGTGGAAACCGGGGCTGGTGCTTTCGATGACCACCGAGGCTGAGCACGTTGCCGCCGGGGCGCCGCGGCTGGGAATTGATATTCAAAGCATGGCGAGCCGCTGGCTGCATCTGCCGGTTCCGGATTTCGGCACGCCGCCGCCGGCGGTGGCGGCGAAGTGGCCGGCGGCCAGCCGGTCGGCGCGGCAGGCGCTGGGCGGCGGCGGCCGGGTGCTGGTGCATTGCCGCGGCGGCTGCGGGCGCTCCGGCATGGCGGTGCTGCGGCTGATGATCGAATGCGGCGAGGATCCGGTGCAGGCGCTGGCGCGGCTGCGGTCAGTGCGGCCCTGCGCGGTGGAGACCGAAGCGCAGATGGACTGGGCCTGCGCGGGACAGGTGGCAGGTTAGATCGAGTAACCTTTCGCCCGGCCGATAGGCCGGGCGCAGCCCTCAGAGCCCGGATAAATACTTGCTCACAGCGCCATCATCTGTTCCGCCTGCCGCGCCTCCGCCGACTTCGGCAGCGCCTCCATCAGCGCGCAGGGGCGGGCGTCCAGGCGGGAGGCGGCAAAGCCGGTGCCGTCGCGGCTGAGGATTGCATCGGCGAACCGGTCCAGGCCTTCGCGCGGGGCGTCCTCACCCACACCGCAGAACAGCCGGATCCGGTCGTGGCTGGCCACGAACTGCGCCGGGCAGTTGCGCGGGCAGCCGTCCAGCGCGGTGGTGCCGGTGATCTCAAAGTCGTCCTGGGTCAGCGGCTTGGCCTTGGTCATCGCCTCGGCCAGCTTGGCGATCATCCGCTCTGCCGCCGGGCAGGGTTTCCCGAGGTATTTGCAATCCGTTGCCGCATAGAAATGCGTTGTGTCCGTCCACATCATATCTGCGCCCTCCGCGCGTGGTGCGGGGAGTTCTGGGGACAAGAGACCGGATGAAAATGCGGGAGACCCGCGGTGCCATCAGACCCTGTCCGGACACCCCGCCCGGGTTCGAGTTACACGTTTGATGGCAGGTCTCCTGACTTGCGGGTCGCAGCTTTCCCGATCCTTCCCGGCCTCGTATCAGACCAGTGGCTCTATCGGGGTCGCTCGCCGCTTACAGTTGCGGGGGCAGTCGCGGAGTTGGCCTTGCCTGGGGCGGGGCCGCACCGTGTTCCCTTTTCATCCCGGACACAAGATTCTGTGGCGCGGGAACCATCACCACAAGCGGTAGCGGTTCGCCTGCCGAGTCGTCAATCGTTTTTCTGCATCTGCATCTGTGTGTGCAGGCCGCGGATCACGTCAGAGTCGCGCCGTACCCGGGCCAGCTGCCAGCCGCCCTGCAGCAGGATATAGAAGTTCTCTGCGGCTGCGCGGGCCTCAGCCCGGGGCAGGCCCAGGCGGTGGGCTTGGCGGGCGGTGGCGGCGATCCAGCTTTCGAACAGGTCCGCGGCGTGCTGGCGGAAGGCGTCGTTTTCCGGCCCGGCGAACAAGGTCGCAGAGACCGGGCAGCCGCTCCATCTGCCTTGCTTGTCGAAGAGTTTTGCCAGCTTGTAGCAGACCGTCTTGGCCCCGGCCGGAAAGCTGGGGGCGGGGCCGAAGGCCGCGTCGATCAGCGCTAGCATCTGGTCCGAGGCCCATGTGGCCGCCGCCAGCGCAAGGTCGGACTTGCCGTTGGGGAAATGGTGGTAGAGCGATCCCTTCGGCGCTTCGGCAGCGGCCAGAAGCTCTGCCAGGCCGGTGCCGGCGTAGCCCTTTTCGCGGAACAGGCTGGCGGCGGCGCGGATCAGCCGCTCCCGGGTCGGGGCCGGGCTGCCGGGGGGCGGGCTGGCTGTCGTCACGTCAGTCATGGCGGTAGCTTGACAGTATTAGACCAATTGGTCCAGTCAGGAAGTGGACCAATTGGTCTAGGAGGCTGCCATGCTGGACAGACACGCAGAACATACCGCCGGTATCCGGGAGGAAGAGCTGCGCTTTGCGTCCGGGGATGCGTTGCTGTCGGGCCGGCTGTACCGCCCGGACGGGGCGGCGCGGGCGGCGGTGGTGCTGAACGGCGCAACCGGGGTGCCGCAGCGGTTTTACCGGCATTTCGCGCGCTGGCTGGCGGCAGAGCAGCAGATCGCCTGCCTGACCTATGACTACACGGATTTCGGAGACTCGGCGCGGGGACATCCGCGCCGGTCCACTGTCACTATGGCCGATTGGGCGCTGGCGGATCAGCCCGCCGCCCGGGCCGAAATGCGGCGGCACTATGCGGGCGTGCCGTTGTGGGTGATCGGCCATTCGCTGGGAGCGATGCTGATGCCCCTGCAGGACGATCTTGAGGACGTCGCCCGCATGATCGTGGTTGCGGGCGGCTTGGTGCATCACCACGATCATCCCTGGCCCTACCGCGCGCTGGCGCTGGCTTTCTGGTTCGGCCATGTGCCGCTAGCGGCCCGTGTTCTGGGCTATCTGCCCGGGCGTGCGGTGGGGTTCGGGGCCGACTTGCCGGCGGGAGTCTATTGGCAATGGCGGCGCTGGTGCACCACGCGGGGCAGCTACCTGCCGGAAACGGGGCGGGGCCTGCCGCTGCCGCGCTGGAAAGAGACCGGCATCCCGGTCGACCTGTTTGCGGTGGCCGATGATGATGTTGTGCCGCCGCCGGCCGTGTGGCGGCTGGGTGAGGTATTTGGCGGTGCTGCGCAGCACCGGACAGTGCTGGCTCCGCGGGAACTGGGGCTGAAGGCAATTGGCCACCTTGGGGCGTTTGCCCGGGAAAATGCCGCGCTGTGGCCGCGGCTGCTGCCGCAGGGCTGACCCGGTTCTGGCGCCGGGCGGCGGTTCAGGCGGTGCGGTTCAGCCGGTCTTCGGTGAGCTTGGCAAATTCGGCCAGCCGCAGCTTGAACCGGCGCGTCAGGTTGCTGCGCGCGAGTTTCAGGGATTGCACCAGCAGGCGGCCGGTCAGGTTGCTGGGCGACAGCTTCAGCTGCACCGACATCCGCGTCCGCTGCGGTGAAAGCGCCAGCAGCTCGATTTCCATCCGCCCATCAATGCCGCTGCCGCTGCCAGTCAGAGCCAGCCCGGTAACCGGCGTATAGGAAGCCAGCGTCAGCCGGATGTCGCGCGGCTTGCCGCGAAAGTCGAAGTTCAGATCCCAGGCCAAACCGTTTTCGGGTTGGGCGAGGTCGCCGGTGCGCTGCAGCTCGACGCCGCGGCGCAGGGCAGAGCGTTCCAGCAGTTCAAAATCGGAGATTGCGCCGAAAACCTCTGCAATCGGGGCTTCGATGTCTTCGTTGCTTTGAAACTTCATATCTGCCTGCCTCAGCTGCGCCGCCTGATTTCGGGTCGTTTTGCGCCAATATGCGCGTTAATTCAGCGTGTCCGCAAGCCAGTTCTTCAGCAGGAAATGGGCAATTGCCCCCTCCCGAGCGGGCTTCAGCACCGGGTGATCGCCCGCAAAGACTGTCATCATCTCCTGGCGGCTGACCCACAGCGCGTCTTCGATCTCTGACGGGTCGATGGTGATTTCACGGCTCAGCGCTTCGCCGGCGCAGCCGAACATCAGCGACATTGGAAAGGCCCAGGGCTGCGAGGAAAGGTAGCTGACGCGGCCGACCCTGACGCCTGTTTCCTCCAGTACCTCGCGGCGCACCGCGGCCTCCAGTGTCTCGCCGGGTTCGACAAAGCCCGCGAGCAGCGAATACATCCCTTCGGGCCAGCCGGGGGAGCGGCCCATCAGCACGGAATCCCCATGGGTGATCAGCATAATCACAACCGGGTCGGTGCGCGGGAAATGCGGCGCCTTGCAGGCCGGGCACACCCGTTGCCAGCCCGCCTGCGCCACATCGCTGGGCGCACCGCAGCAGGCGCAGAACCGGTGGCTGCGGTGCCAGGCCAGCATTGCCTTGGCGGTGGAGGCCAGCTCGGCCTCCAGCGGTGTCAGGCGGGTCATCACCCGGCGCAGCTCGGCAAACACATGGGTGTCCGGCAGATCCGGGTGCTGCTGTTCGCTGGCATCGGCAAAGCTGTTGAGCGCGTCCTTATCCAGGCCTTCTGGCTTCCAGCCGCTGATGTCGCAGGTAAAGCAGGGGGTGCCGTCAGGCGTGAGGCCAAGGAACAGCGCCGTGTCCCGGCGGCCGGCGGCCAGCGGATGGTGAGCCGCGGTCCAGGCCAGGCCGCAGGGCAGGCCGGCGTCTTCTGCGCGCCGGGTCAGCGGTTTGCCGCGCCACATCAGCAGCACCTGGGACTGCGGGCTGTTCCAGGCGGCGTCCAGCGCTGCCGGGTCGGTGCGCAGATGCGCGGCACGGTCGAGTCCACCGCCGCCGCCGAAAGTCACCTGTTCTGCGCGTTTCATGGCGGCTCTCCTTTGACTGGCGGCAGGCTGCCGCGGCTGCCGGATGAAATGATGCAATCCATGACAGTGTGACGCAGGCGGTGCCAGCATTCCGCTGCGATCTGCGCTTGCCTGTCGCTGCGCCGCCACACCTTCCCGGCCGCCGCGGGGGCTTTTGCCTGCAAACCATGAGGCAACTGTGCCGCAGGGCAGGGGGTGGCGCGAAAAAGTTAACAGGCCGCTTAAAGGAGTTATTGCAAATCCTTAGAACGCTGATTCAAATGGCCGACAATCAAGAATGGCACCGAATGGTGCGGAAAGAGCGGCGGGCAGGCGGTGTCAGCAGAGATTCGGACATGACAGGCGGGGCAGGGGCTCCGGAGGCCCGGCCCGCTGGGGTGCTGCACGTGCTGGCGACCACGGACCTGCACTGCAACCTGCTGAGCCACGACTACTATGCCGACCGTCCGGACCCGGCCATTGGCCTGTCGCGGGTGGCCAGCCTGATCGCCCGGGCGCGTGCTGACGCGGCTGAGCAGGGCGCGGCCTGTATTCTGGTCGACAATGGCGATGGCCTGCAGGGGTCGCCACTGGGCGATATTGTGCCCGGTTCCAATGGGCCGCATCCTCTGGCGCGTGCCTTTCAGGTGCTGGAATATGATGCGGTCGGCCTGGGAAATCACGATTTCGATTTCGGAGTGGAGGCGCTGTCGGAGGTGCTCGGAGACGTGCGGTGCCCGGTTTTGTGCTCCAACCTGACTGCTGCGAAACCGGGGATTGACCTGCCGTTCACGCAGACGGCGGTGCTGGAGCGGCAGATCCCGGGCTGTCCCGGCTTGCCGCCGGTCCGGATAGGCCTGCTGTCGGTACTGCCGCCGCAGACGCTGATCTGGTGCGGCAAGGCGCTGGAGGATCAGCTGGCCGCGGCGGGTATCGTGGAAACCGCGGAGGCCCAGTCCCGCCGGTTGAAGGAGCAGGGCTGCGATGTGGTGCTGGCACTGGCCCACACCGGGGTTGCTGCCAGAACCGGGGCGGACCGCAGCGAGAACGCGCTTGAGCAGCTGGCGGCACTGCCTGAAATTGACGCGGTGGTGGGGGGGCATACCCATCTGACGCTGCCGCACCCGGGTCATCCCTTTGCCAAGCCGGTGGTGATGCCGGGCGCGCATGGATCGCATCTGGGCGTGATCAGCCTGGAGCTGGAGCATAGCGCTGCAGGCTGGCAGCCCGCTGGCGGCACCGCCAGCCTGCAGCCGGTGGCGCAGCACGGCGATACCGGCGCATCCGTGCCGCTGGCGGAGGAGGCGGCCGGGTTCACCCGGGCGCTGGCGGCGGATCATGCCCGCACCCTGGAGCGGATGCGGCAGCCTGCGGGCTACAGCCCGGTGGCAATGCATTCCTATTTTACCTTTTTCGCGCCTGACCGCGGCCTCGCGCTGGTTGCCGGCGCCCAGGCGGCAGCGGTGCGGCCGCTGTTGCAAGGCACCGCGGCGCAAGGCCTGCCGCTGCTGTCTGCCGCGGCTCCGTGCAAATTCGGCGGCCGATCCGGTCCGCATTTCTATACCGACATTGCGGCCGGGGAGCTGTGCGCCCGCAATATCGCCGATCTGCAGGTCTTTCCCAATGAGCTGCGGGTGGTCGCGGTCACCGGCACGCAGCTGCAGGAGTGGCTGGAAATGTCGGCGGGGCTGTTCAACCGCATCGCGCCCGGCAGCCGCGGCACATTGCTGGCCGATCCGCAGCGGGCGGGGCATCATTTTGATGTGATCTTCGGGCTGACCTATCAGATCTGCCTGTCGCAGCCGCCGCGCTATTCCGCCACCGGAGAGTGCATCAACCCCTCGGCGCAACGGATCGTGGACCTCAGGTGGGACGGCCGGCCGGTGGCGCCGGAGCAGCGCTTTGCAGTTGCCGCCAACAGTTACCGGGTCAGCGGCGGCGGCAGTTTCCGGATGCTGCGCGAGGCGGATGAACTGCCGCTGGCGCCGATGCGGATCCGCCAGGCCGTGCGCGACTATATCGCCGGGCAGCTGCCAGCGGACCCATTGGCGGAGGCGCCGTACCCCTGGCGCCTTGCGCCGATGCCCGGCACCAGCGCGGTGGCTGTGACCGGGCCGGGGGCGGCCGCGCATCTGGACGAACTGCCCGCCGGTCTGGCAGAGCCGCGCGGCTTCAGCAGCGGCGGATTCTGGCAGATCGAACTGCACTTGTGAGCCTTTGAAAGCAGACCGGGCACGGCCCTTGCCAATTCCGGCGGCGGTCCTTATATCGGGATTCGAGAGGTTGGCGCGGGCAAGCGCCTCGCCAACCTGGTCAGGTCCGGAAGGAAGCAGCCACAACGAGCCCCGCTTGGGTCGATGTCCAGCCTCTCACCTTATTTCCCCGCACAAAATGCAGAACGGGATGCCTACCGCCCGCTTCGGTGCAATCAACGATTGCATCGCCGCCGTTGGGTCCGGCGCTGCGCTGCCGCGCGGCGGGTTCCGCTGCTTCATCTGGCTGAAAATATCCTGGGGTGAATTGGCCGTGAGGCCAAGAGGGGTAAAGCCCCTCCGCCGTTTTGCTCTCAGAACCGGCCGTTGTCTGCCGGGTAGACGCCCAGGATTTCCACATTGGTTGTGAAATAGCTCAGCTCATCCATTGCCAGCTGCACATTGGCATCATCCGGGTGGCCTTCGATATCGGCATAGAACTGAGTGGCGGTAAAGGAGCCGTCGACCATATAGCTTTCCAGCTTGGTCATGTTGATGCCATTGGTGGCAAAGCCGCCCATCGCCTTGTAGAGCGCCGCCGGAATGTTACGCACCTGGAACACGAAGCTGGTGATCATGTTGTGGGCGCCGCGGCGGGTGTAGTTCGGCTCCGGCGACATGATCAGGAAACGGGTGGTGTTGTCGCCATTGTCCTCGATATGGCGGGCCAGCACCTCCAGCCCGTAAATCTCGCCCGCCAGCTCGCTGGCCAGTGCCGCCACATGCTTGTCGTCGGCCTGTGCCACGTCGCGCGCTGCGCGCGCGTTGTCAGGGCTGACCCGGCCGGTGATGTTATGCTCGCGCAGGAAGGTGCCGCATTGCGGCAGCAGCACCAGATGCGATCGCGCTTCGCGGATATCTTCCAGTTTCGCCCCCGGCACCCCCAGCACGTTGATATGGACGCGGACAAATGCCTCATCAATGATGTGCAGCCCGCTGTGCGGCAGCAGCCGGTGAATGTCGGCCACCCGCCCGTAGGTGGAGTTTTCCACCGGCAGCATCGCCTGATCGGCTTCACCGCTTTTCACTGCTGCAATGGCGTCCTCGAAGGTGCGGCAGGGCAGCACCTCCATGTCGTGGCGGGCGTTGCGGCAGGCCTCGTGGCTGTAGGAGCCCAGCTCCCCCTGAATGGCGATCTTGCGGGTCATGGGTGTGTTTCCGGTGCAAAACTTCAACATTTGGGCGTTTCGTCGCGCTGTCTATACCTTGCCACTTGGGAGGGGAAGCCTTAGACACCCCTGCAGACAGCTAAATGGACTCGCGATCATGTTTGACACGATGACCCTCACCAAAGCGACCGCAGGCGTCTGCGGCGCGTTCCTGGTATTCCTTCTGGGCAAATGGGGCGCAGAAGTACTGTATCACATGGACAGCCACGGTGAGGCTTCCTATGTGATCGAAGTTGCCACCGCCGAGGATGCGGGCAGCGACGAGCCGGAAGTCAGCTTCGAAGAGCTGCTGGCCTCCGCTGATGCCGCCAAAGGCGCCAAGGTGTTCAAGAAATGCTCCGCTTGCCACAAGCTGGCAGATGGCGCCAACGCCACCGGCCCGTATCTGTACGGTGTTGTCGGCCGCGAAATCGCCGCCGTTCCGGACTTTGGCTATTCCGGCGCTCTGGCCGGCCTGCCCGGCAGCTGGACCCCGGAAGAGCTGGACGCCTTCCTGGCCAAGCCGTCGGCCTATGCCTCCGGCACCTCCATGTCGTTCTCCGGCCTGAAAAAGCAGAAGGACCGGGTGAACCTCATTGCATATCTGGACAGCCTGGACGACTGATCCGGACCGCTGTCCCAGCTATCCAATGAAAAAGCCGCTGCGATGTGCAGCGGCTTTTTTATGGCCTCATGGGTGCGGGCCCGCTCAGGCCGGGTTGTTTTCCCGGTAATAGGCCAGCGCATC
Organism: Leisingera sp. G5_S3_59_S7; assembly: GCF_054968485.1. Lineage (NCBI taxonomy): Bacteria > Pseudomonadati > Pseudomonadota > Alphaproteobacteria > Rhodobacterales > Roseobacteraceae > Leisingera > Leisingera sp. G5_S3_59_S7. The sequence continues at coordinate 39,207 of NZ_JBQKUH010000006.1, read as the reverse complement.
GCGCTCCTGGCCGTCGGGCAGGATGCAGACGCCGATGGTGCCGGCCTTGCCGCTGCGCAGCACGTACTGGCCGCCGGTCTGCACGCAAAAGGCCTCTTCCGGGCTGGTGTAGACCACTTCCTCTTCCTGCTGGGCGCAGGCACTGAGCGCGGCGGCGCCGGCAATCGCAAGAGCGGCAAATTTCATTGACTTCAGCATCGGCAGACTCCCTCGTTTTATAACGCAATCGTGATCTGAGGCTGGCAGGCAATTTTATTGCGCGCAAGCGCAGCCTTGCCAAGGCGCGGTTTTCGGCTGCTTTGCGCCCAATGAACGGGGGATATCACCCAATCTCAACTTGAATGTTACCGGCCCCGGACATTAGCTTGAGGGCGGAAATCCGGGCCGAAGTTCCGGGCAAAGGAGGTCATGGCAGATGAAAACCGCTCGAGCTGCGGCACGCGTGCGCGTGAAGGACAGGTCGAACCCGCTGCAGGCCGCGGCGGCGCTGGCCTTGGGTTTAATTCTGGCACTGGCGGCGGCGACGCTGGCCAAGGCGGAAGAGACCATCATCAAGAGCCACGGCTTTGCCGAATTCGGTGAGCTGAAATACCCGGAAGGCTTTGCCCATTTCGACTATGTGAACCCGGACGCGCCCAAGGGCGGCGAGCTGTCGATCTCTGCCGTCGGCACCTTCGACAGCATGAACCCCTTCACCCGCAAGGGGCGGGCAGGGGCGCTGTCGTCGGACCATTTTGAAAGCCTGCTGGTGGAATCCTATGATGAGCCCGGCTCCTACTACGGGCTGATCGCCGAGAGCCTGGAGTACCCCGAGAGCCAGGATTGGGTGATTTTCAACTTGCGGCCGGAGGCGACGTTTTCGGACGGCACCCCGGTCACCGCTGACGATGTGGTGTTCTCCCACAACATCCTGCTGGACCAGGGGCTGAAGTCTTATGCCGAGGCCGTGCGCAAGCGCATTCCCAAGGCTGAGGCATTGGGTCCGCACCAGGTTAAGTTCTATTTCAGCCCTGACTTTCCGCGCCGGGCGATGATCACCCAGGTGGGCGGAACGCCGGTGTTCTCCAAGGCCTGGTTCGAAGCCGATCCGGAAAACCGCCGTCTGGATGAGCCACGGCTGGATCCGGGCATTGGCTCCGGCCCCTACATGCTGGAAAGCGCAGAGGTGAACCAGCGGATCGTCTACAAGCGCAACCCGGATTACTGGGGCGCGGATCTGAACGTGAACGCGGGCCGCCACAACTACGACAGCATCCGGGTGGAGTATTTCGGCGATGCAATTGCCGCGATGGAGGGGTTCAAGGCGGGGGTTTATACCCTGCGCCCCGAGAACAACTCCAAGAGCTGGGCCACGGCCTATGACTTTGCCGCCGTGGATAAAGGCCAAGTGATCAAGGGTGAAGTCCCGGACGGCAATGTGCCTGCCGCCAATGGCTTTGTGATGAACCTGTTGAAGCCCAAGTTCCAGGACATCCGCGTGCGCGAGGCGCTGCAGCTGGCGTTCAATTTCGAATGGACCAACGAGAGCCTGCAATACGGCCTGTTCCGCCACCGTTCCTCCTTCTGGCAGGACTCGCCGCTTGAGGCAAAAGGCCTGCCCGAGGGCCGCGAGAAAGAGGTTTTGGAAGCGTTGGGCGATCAGATCGACCCGTCCATACTGATCTCGGAGCCGGTGATGGCGCATAGCTCCAAGGCCTCGCGCCCCGGCGACCGCAAGAACCTGCGCCGGGCGATGAAGTTGCTGGATGAGGCTGGCTGGGCCGTCGGTGACGACGGGGTGCGCCGCAATGCCGATGGCGAGGTGCTCAAGGTCGAATTCCTTGCCGACAGCCCGACGATCGAGCGCATCGTGCAGCCCTATATCAGCAACCTGCGCACCATGGGGGTGGATGCGGTGCTGAACCGGGTCGATTACGCCCAGTACACCAGCCGCCGCCGGGAAAAGGAGTTCGACATGATCTCCCATGCCTATCCGATGTCGCTGGAGCCTTCGACCGGACTGTATCAGTATTTCGGCTCAGAGGCGCATGAGTATTCCGTTTTTAACCCGGCTGGCCTGGCCGATCCGGCGGTGGATGCACTGATTGGCAATGTTGTTAACGCGAAGACCCAGGAAGAGCTGCGCGCCAACGCCCGTGCGCTGGACCGGGTGCTGCGCGCCAAGCGGTTCATGGTGCCAACCTGGTATCTGGACGTGAACTGGATTGCCTATTGGGACATGTACCGCCATCCGGAAAACCTGCCGCCGTATGACACCGGCCTGCTGGACCTGTGGTGGATTGATGCGTCCCGCGAGGCGGAGCTCAAAGCCGCCGGCGCACTGCGGTAAGACACAGACATGGCAGCCTATATCTTCCGACGCCTGCTTCTGGTGATCCCGACCCTGTTCGGCATCCTGCTGGTGAACTTTGCCCTGGTGCAGTTTGTGCCCGGCGGCCCCGTTGAACAGATCATCGCTCAGCTGGAAGGCGGTGGCGACGTGTTCGAGGGTTTTGCCGGCGGCGGCGGTGACACCGGCACCGAGGCGATCAGCGCCAATGAAAACTACGCGGGCCGCCAGGGCCTGCCGCCGGAGCTGATCAAGGAGCTGGAACAGCAGTTCGGCCTGGACAAGCCGCCGCTGGAGCGGTTTCTGACGATGCTTTGGAACTATGTTCAGTTCGACTTCGGCGAGAGCTATTTCCGCAAGATCGAGGTAACAGACCTGGTGCTGGAGAAGATGCCGGTGTCGATTTCGCTGGGCCTGTGGTCGACCGTGATCGCCTATCTGATCTCGATCCCGATGGGTATTCGCAAGGCGCTGGGCGATGGCTCGCGGTTTGATACCTGGACCAGCGGCGTGATCATCGCCGCCTATGCGATCCCGTCCTTCCTGTTCGCCATCATGCTGCTGGTGCTGTTCGCCGGCGGCTCCTACTGGCAGATATTCCCGCTGCGCGGGCTGACCTCGGACAATTGGCATGAGCTAAGCCTCTTGGGCAAGATCGGCGACTACTTCTGGCATATCGCGCTGCCGGTTCTGGCCTCGACCATCGGCGCCTTTGCGACGCTGACGCTGCTGACCAAAAACTCTTTCCTCGATGAGATCAAGAAACACTATGTGATGACGGCCCGTGCCAAGGGGTTGAGCGAGAACCGGGTTCTGTATGGCCACGTGTTCCGCAACGCGATGCTGATCGTGATCGCGGGCTTTCCGTCGGTGTTTATCGGCATTTTCTTTTCCGGCTCGCTTATTATCGAAACGATCTTCTCGCTGGACGGCCTCGGCAGGCTGGGGTTTGAGGCCGCGGTGGCGCGTGATTACCCGGTGATTTTCGGCACATTGTTCATCTTCGGCCTGATGAGCCTGGTGGTCGGCATCATTTCCGACCTGATGTACGTGCTGGTGGATCCGCGAATCGACTTTGAAAAGCGGGAGGGCTGAGCCATGGCACTCTCCCCCTTGAACCAGCGCCGCTGGAACAACTTCCGCAAGAACAAGCGCGCCTTCTGGTCGCTGATCATCTTCTCCGTGCTGTTCACACTGTCGCTGTTTGCCGAGTTCATCGCCAACGACAAGCCGATCCTGGTGAGCTATCGCGGCGAGCTCTACACGCCGGTGTTCAAGTTCTACCCGGAGACCCAGTTCGGCGGCGACTTCCGGACGGAGGCGATTTACAGCGACCCTGAGGTGGAATGCCTGATCCGCTCCGGCGGGATCGAGGATTGCTTTGACGAGCCTGAGGCGATCCTGGAGGAGATCTCCGCAGGCACCTTTGCCGCGGACGGCTTCAAGGAGGGCTGGACCCTTTGGCCGCCGATCCCCTACAGCTTCAACACCACCGTGGACCGCCCGGGTGCCGCGCCGCTGCCGCCCAACGGCCAGAACCTCCTGGGCACTGATGACACCAAGCGCGACGTGCTGGCGCGGGTGATCCACGGTTTCCGCCTGTCGATCCTGTTCACCCTGATCGTGACCGGCGCCGCGACGGTGCTGGGCATCCTGGCGGGCGCGGTGCAGGGCTATTTCGGCGGCTGGCTGGACCTGGTGTTCCAGCGCATCATCGAGATCTGGAGCTCCACGCCGACGCTCTATGTGATCATCATCATGTTTGCGATCCTGGGACGCAGTTTCTGGCTCCTGGTGTTCCTGATGGTTCTGTTCGGCTGGACCGCGCTGGTGGGAGTGGTCAGAGCTGAGTTTCTGCGTGCCCGCAATCTGGAGTATGTCCGCGCCGCCAAGGCGCTGGGGGTTGGCAACATGACCATCATGTTCCGCCACATGCTGCCGAATGCGATGGTGGCGACGCTGACCATGCTGCCCTTCATCGTGACCGGCACCATCTCGGCGCTGGCGGGACTGGATTTCCTCGGCTTCGGCCTGCCGTCCTCGGCGCCCAGCTTGGGTGAGCTGACCCTTCAGGCCAAGCAGAACCTGGAGGCCCCCTGGCTCGCCTTCACCGCCTTCTTCACCTTCGCCATCATGCTGTCGCTGCTGGTGTTCATCTTCGAGGGCGTGCGTGATGCCTTCGATCCCAGAAAGACGTTTTCATGATCATGCAGAACACTAGGGCCGCAAGCGACCCGGGCGGCAATCGGGCTATCGGAGGCGCAGACTAAATGGGTAATTCGAGCGCTCACCTCCTTGAAGTCAAAAACCTCCGCGTCTCCTTCCGTCAGGACGGCAAGATCACCCAGGCCGTGCGCGGCGTCTCCTTCTCCGTCGGCCGCGGCGAGACCGTGGCGCTGGTGGGCGAATCCGGCTCCGGCAAATCGGTCTCGGCGCTTTCCACAGTGTCGCTGCTGGGCGACAGCGCGATGGTCGAGGGCTCTGTCACCTACGACGGCACCGAAATGGTCGGCGCCAGCGAAAAGCACCTGATGCAGGTGCGCGGCAATGACATCAGCTTCATCTTCCAGGAGCCGATGACCTCGCTCAATCCGCTGCACACGATCGAGCGCCAGTTGGAGGAGTCGCTGGCGCTGCACCAGGGGCTGACCGGCAAGGCGGCGCGGGCGCGCATTCTGGAGCTGATGGAGAAGGTCGGCATCCGCGATGCGGAAAGCCGGCTCAGCGCATATCCGCATCAGCTGTCAGGCGGGCAGCGCCAGCGGGTGATGATCGCTATGGCGCTGGCCAACAAGCCCGACATCCTGATCGCGGATGAGCCCACAACGGCGCTGGACGTGACCATCCAGGCGCAGATCCTCGACCTCCTGGCGGAGCTAAAGGAAAGCGAGGGCATGGGGCTTTTGTTCATCACCCATGACCTTGGCATCGTGCGCCGCATCGCCGATCGGGTCTGCGTGATGAAAGACGGCGTGATTGTCGAGGAAGGCCCGGCAGCGGACATCTTTGCCAATCCGCAGCATCCCTATACGCAGAAACTGCTGGCGGCAGAACCCTCCGGCACCCCGCCGCCGGTGCCGCAAGGCGCCCGGGAGCTGGTTGCCACTCGTGATCTCAAGGTTTGGTTCCCGATCCAGCGGGGGCTGCTGAAGCGTACCGTGGGCCATGTGAAGGCGGTGAACCCGGTGACGGTCTCTGTCAAGGCGGGCGAAACGCTGGGCATTGTGGGTGAAAGCGGCTCCGGCAAGACAACGCTGGCACTGGCGATCATGCGGCTGATTGCGTCGGAAGGCGCGGTCAGCTTTCAGGGCCAGGACCTGCGCAAATGGTCGACCCGCGACCTGCGCAAACTGCGCAAGGACATGCAGATCGTGTTCCAGGACCCTTTCGGCTCGCTCAGCCCGCGGATGACCTGCGCCCAGATCATCGCGGAGGGGCTGGCGATCCACAAGGTGGACCAGCACCGCGATACCCGCGAACTGGTGGCCGAGGTCATGCGCGAGGTGGGGCTGGACCCCGCTGCAATGGACCGTTACCCGCATGAGTTCTCCGGCGGCCAGCGCCAGCGCATCGCCATTGCCCGCGCCATGGTGCTGCGGCCCAAGCTGGTGGTGCTGGACGAGCCGACCTCGGCACTGGACATGACGGTGCAGGTGCAGATCGTCGAGCTGCTGAGGGATCTGCAGGCGCGTTACGGGCTGGCCTACCTGTTCATCAGCCACGATCTGAATGTGGTGCGGGCAATGTCGCACAACGTGCTGGTGATGAATCAGGGCGACGTGGTCGAAGCAGGGCCCGCTGATGCGTTATTCCGCAGTCCGCAGCAGGACTATACCAGAAGGCTTTTGGCTGCAGCGGGATAACCTCTTGAGGTTGCGGACATAAATCCTGCCAACGCTGCGCGCATAAAGTGCATAAGATTTAATCAGTTTTAAATAGCATAAAATTATGCGAAAATATTGCCATGCAAAAAGGGGGAATGGATCTTTACGAAAGATTCATGTCGGCACGGACCAGCGCTGACCGGTGGCGTATTGCAAATGAGGTGATGGCTTCGCTGGGAGCTATCGCCCTGAACGTGGCGGAAATTGAGATTAAAACCCGCAAGCTTCTTTGGATGAGAAGCAGCATGACCCGGGAATTCCTGTCCGAATACGCACAGCAGAAATTCTACGAAGTGGACCAGTTCGTTGCCGGGATTGCTCTGCCGTTTTACCCGTCCTTGCACGTAACGGGCACCTTGGAGCGCGCGACAGCGCCAAGCCGCCGGCATTTGGACTTCAATTGGACGGCCTGGGATATGGGTTACACGTTGGCATATGCGATGCGGTTTGCAGGATCCTGTCCGGGCACCAGCAAGACAGTGGTGTTCTGTGCGGGCGAAAAGGCGTCGGAGTTCACGGCAGAGCAGTTTGAGAAGATCCGGCAGGCGGGGACAGCTGTCGCTGCGTTTATCTGCGTGCCGGGCCAAGGCGAGGAGTATCTCGATTTCCCGGATCAGGAGCCGGGGAAAGTGTTGTCCGGCCGGGAAAAACAGATGCTGGCTTTGCTGGCCGCCGGTTACCTGAACACCCGCATTGCGCACGAGCTGGGAGTCGCCGAGGTGACCGTCCGCAAGACGCTGTTGTCTGCACGCCGCAAACTTGGCGCAAAGACACGCGAGGAGGCGCTGGCAATTGCCGTCAGGGCTGGCTTGCTGGACTTTTGAAAAGGCCGGGATTGGCATCCCGGCCTTTCTCAAATGGTTGGGTGCTCAAATCGCGGCGCCGTCTCTTGCCCGAGTACCAGGTCGGGGGGGAGAAGACCCCGTTTCGGTGTGCTGCAGCTGCAGCCCCGCAGCGCTCCGGGAGGAACAACGTGCGCAGACGCAGAAAGGAAAGGCCTGTGCCTGTGCAGCGATGGGGAACCCCAAAGCGCTAACAAATTATGCAATCAGAAATGGGCCTGCGCCAGCTATCGATACCGATATGGCCGCCGCTGGCCGGGGGATCAGATCGCCGGGCTGTGCCCTGCTTTGCTCAGCTCATATGCATCAAGGCTGCGGGCGATCATCCGGGTCAGGGGCCGGGCCTCCGGCTTGATGGCAAGACCCGCAGACGACAGATCCAGCATGCCGGGAAACGCCTCCGCGGTGCCGCGCAGCAGGGTGTCGAGACGGGCAGGGGACACGTCGAACCGGGACAGGATCTCCCGGCGGCAAATCCGGAAATCGCACATCAGCGCTTCGATCAGCCGCGCCCGCAGCAGATCCTCGCCCTGGAAGGCGTGACCGCGGGCGGTGGCAAACTTGCCTGCGCGGATGGACCGGATGTAATCCGAGGTGCCGGGAGCGTTCTGCGCATAACCTTGCGGAAACCGCGAAATGGCCGAGGCGCCGATGCCTATCAGCACGGCCGAGGGATCGTCGGTATAGCCCTGAAAATTGCGCCGCAGCCGGCCGCTGCGCTGGGCAATGGCCAGCCCGTCCTCGGGCCGCGAGAAATGGTCAATGCCGATTTCCCGGTAGCCATCCCACAGAAACAACTGGCGCGCGGTTTCAAACAGCTCCAGCCGGGCTTCCGGCGTCGGCAGCGTGTCGGAGCGGATCATGCTTTGCCGCCCGGCCATCCAGGGCACATGGGCATAGCCGTAGACGGCCACCCGGTCCGGCGTAAGCGACAGCAGCTTCTGAACGCTTTCGGTCATCCGCTCCGGCGTTTGATACGGCAGTCCGAACAGGATATCGGCATTCAGGCTGCTGATCCCGTGCGACCGCAGCATATCGATGGCCTGCTTTGTGGTCTCGAAACTCTGGATCCGGCCAATTGCCTGCTGAATGGTGCTGTCGAAATCCTGCACCCCGACAGAGGCGCGGTTCATGCCCGCCTCGGCAAGCGCATCCAGGCGCCGGTCGCCGACCTCGTTCGGGTCGATCTCCACCGAGAACTCCGCATAAGGCGCCAGCGGAAACGCTTCGGTGACCGCTGCGGCCAAGTCCCGGATCTGCTCTGCGCTCAGCAGCGTGGGGGTGCCGCCGCCCCAGTGCAGGCGCGACAGGGTGATGCCGCCGGGCAACTGCTGGCGGAGCAGGGCGATTTCCGCCTTCAGAACCTCAACATAGGCCGCCACCGGTGCGTCCGATTGGGTGCCTTGGGTGCGGCAGGCGCAGAACCAGCACAATCTGCGGCAGAACGGCACATGCACATACAAAGAGATGCTGCTGCCCGCGCGAATGCTGGATGTCCAACTGGAAAATTGTGCGGAATCGGTTGCTTTGCCAAAGTGCGGCGCCGTCGGGTAACTGGTATAGCGCGGCACTCTGGCGTCAAACAAACCGAGTTTGGCCAATTGAGCTTTCTGATCCATTCCATTACCGTTAAGGGAACGTGCGAGCCCAAGCCTTGACCCAGATCAACCGGACCCCCAAATGAACGCTCCTATCCTGTCACAGTCCAGATGCGGGGACTGCCCGATCCGCCACCGTGCCGTCTGCGCACGCTGCAATGCGGATGAGCTGGAGGAGCTGGACGCCATCAAATACTACCGCACCTATGAAGCGGGGCAGCCGATCATCTGGTCGGGCGACGTGATGAATTTCGTGGGCTCGGTGGTTTCCGGCATCGCCTCTCTGACCCAGACGATGGAGGATGGCCGCACCCAGATGGTGGGGCTGCTGCTGCCCAGCGATTTCGTCGGCCGCCCTGGCCGCGAAGGCGCGGCCTATGATGTGGCGGCGACCACCGATGTGGTGATGTGCTGCTTCCGCAAGAAGCCCTTCGAAGAACTGATGGAGCGCACCCCGCATATCGCCCACCGGCTGCTGGAGATGACGCTGGACGAGCTGGACGCGGCGCGCGAATGGATGCTGGTCCTCGGCCGCAAGACCGCTCGCGAAAAGATCGCGAGCCTGCTGGCCATCATCGCCCGCCGCGATGCCACGCTGACGCCTGGCGGTGCCACCAACCGGATGGTATTCGATCTGCCGCTGACCCGCGAGGCGATGGCTGATTACCTGGGCCTGACACTGGAAACCGTGAGCCGCCAGATCTCGGCGCTCAAGAAGGACGGCATCATCCAGCTGGAGGGCAAACGGCATGTGACCGTGCCCGACATGCGCCGCCTGATGGAAGAGGCCGGTGACGACAGCGACGGCGGCTTCTTGGGCTAAGCGCACAGGCGGCAGTCTGGTCATTCCCTGCTTCACGTGCCCCCGGTTATGGGCGACCCGCCTGCGCGGGCCTGCGCTGCGGCCAATCCCGCGTGACCAAATCCGTTTGACGCAAGAGGGCAGGCGAGGAGCTCCCGCGCCCGCGCGTGCCCGGCTGCGCCGGACCCGCTGACGGCCTTGGGCATGGCACCGCGCAGCGGTGCCATGCCCAACGGGAGGAAGCCCATCCGCCTGGAAGGGCGGACGACGGGCGGGAGAGCCACGGGGCGGTTTGGCGGAAATTTCTTTGAAGGGCGCACTGAAGCCCGGGCGTGACCCGGTAAAAAGAGTGTGGTCTACTGGCGGTATCAAAAAGCGGAGGCAGTAATGCAGTTTGGAAGCCTGATCGGGATGCTGATCATCGGAGCCTTGGCCGGATGGCTGTCGGGCAAGATCATGCAGGGGCGCGGATTTGGCCTTTTGGGCAATATCATCGTCGGCGTGGTCGGCGCGTTTCTGGCCGGGATGATCTTTCCGGCGCTGGGCTTTGCGGCAGGGGGCGGCTTCTTCTGGTCGCTGATCCACGCCACGATCGGGGCGGTTATCCTGCTGTTCCTGATCGGTCTCATCCGCAAGGCGGGTTAGGCCGCTGGCGGCCCGGACCGCAAAAGGCGCCCTGCAGGGGCGCCTTAATTTTCTTTGCGGACGGACGGCCGGCCAGGCCCGGGCTTCAATGCGCCATCAGCACCGGGACCGTTGCCTGCTCCAGCATGTTGCGGGTGGCTCCGCCGAGGATAGCCTCGCGAAAGCGGGAATGGCCGTAAGCCCCCATCACGATCAGGTCGGTGGCGGTATCCGCCGCGTGGCGATTCAGGATGTCGGACACCCGGGTCAGCGTCTTGCTGAGCACGTCGATTTCGCAGGTAACCCCGTGGCGGGACAGCATCTGCGCCAGCATGCCGCCCGGATCGGAGCGCTCCGGCCCGTGCTGCGGCGGGTCGATCACCGCAATGCGCACCAGATCGGCACCGGTCAGGAAGGGCAGCGACCTGCGGATCGCGGTCATCGCCTCGATGCTTTCGTTCCAGGCTACCAGAACGGTCTTGGGCCGACGCAGGGGCTCGCCCTTGTCCGGCACCACCAGCACCGGCGCGCGGCCCTCGAACAGGGCCGATTCGACAATCGGCTCAGCCTCGGCGCGCTTGTCCTTGCCGTAGGGCTTGCCCAGCACCACCAGGTCGGAGAACCGCGCGTGGCGCGCCACATGGCGGCCAAGGTCGGCGATTTGGGCGACACCGCTGTCGGTGGCAAAGGGCACGCCTGCCCGCTGCAGCGCCTCCTCGGCACCGGCCTGGACCGCTTCGGCCTCTTCCTGCGCGCGGGCCAGGGTTTCCTGCAGCACCATCGCATTGGCGCCTGCGTAGTAATAGCCCGTCTGGGTGCGGTCGACACCAAGGCAGAGAGCATCGGCATGGGCGCCGAATTCTTCTGCCAAGGCCGCAATTTGCGCCAGAGGCGCCGCTGCGGTTTCCGCAGCCGTAAGGACAGTAAGCAAGGACTTGTAGGACATGACACCTCCCGGCGGGGTCTGCGCCGCGGGCCCCCATGGCCCCGGCGCGGGGATTTTCACTGCACGGGAAGAAGTGTCACATGTTGCCCGGAAGTGTCTTGATGCAGATCAAGGCAGGAGGGAGGCGCGTTTTGCAAGAAGAGCGCGGTCTATTAACGTCCCCGTATCCGCAGGATTCGCGGGGGCACGGCAAAGGGACGCAAGATGTCTAACTATATCAAGCTGATAGCGCTTGGTCTGGTCACGCTGTTTGCGATGATCGGTACCAATTACGCGCGGGATCTGGCTTACCAGGTGCATGCGGTCATCGTGATGATCGTGGCTGGCGGCCTGTTCCTCTATACTTTGCGCCACACCAATGAGCCGAAAAAGGCCGTTGCAGGTGTGGAAAATGAGTATTTCGACAGCGTTGTGCGCGCTGGTGCAATTGCAACCGCCTTCTGGGGCGTGGTCGGGTTTCTGGCCGGGACCTTCATTGCGTTCCAGCTGGCCTTTCCGGCGCTGAATTTCGATTGGGCGCAAGGGTTTGCCAATTTCGGCCGCCTGCGCCCGCTGCACACTTCTGCAGTGATTTTTGCATTTGGCGGCAACGCGCTGATCGCAACCTCCTTCTATGTGGTGCAGCGGACCTCCGCGGCGCGTCTGTGGGGCGGCAACCTCGCGTGGTTCGTGTTCTGGGGCTACCAGCTGTTCATCGTGCTGGCGGCAACCGGCTACCTGCTGGGCGGCACCCAGTCCAAAGAATACGCGGAGCCGGAATGGTACGTTGATCTGTGGCTGACCATCGTCTGGGTCGCCTATCTGGCCGTGTTCCTGGGAACCATCATCAAGCGCAAGGAGCCGCACATCTACGTGGCGAACTGGTTCTACCTGTCCTTCATCGTCACCGTGGCCATGCTGCACCTGGTCAACAACGCGACCATTCCGGTGTCGATCTGGGGCTCCAAGTCCGTGATCGTCTGGCCGGGCGTGCAGGATGCCATGGTGCAGTGGTGGTACGGCCACAACGCTGTGGGCTTCTTCCTGACCGCGGGCTTCCTGGGCATGATGTACTACTTCATTCCGAAGCAGGCCGAACGTCCCGTCTTCTCTTACAAGCTGTCGATCATCCACTTCTGGGCGCTGATCTTCCTGTACATCTGGGCCGGTCCGCACCACCTGCACTACACCGCGCTGCCTGACTGGGCCTCGACCCTGGGCATGGTGTTCTCGGTGATCCTGTGGATGCCCTCGTGGGGCGGCATGATCAACGGCCTGATGACGCTCTCGGGCGCCTGGGACAAGCTGCGCACCGACCCGGTGATCCGGATGATGGTGATCTCCGTCGGCTTCTACGGCATGTCCACCTTTGAGGGCCCGATGATGTCGATCCGCGCGGTGAACTCGCTGTCGCACTACACCGACTGGACCATTGGCCACGTGCACTCCGGTGCGCTCGGCTGGAACGGCATGATCACCTTTGGCGCGCTGTACTACCTGGTGCCGGTGCTTTGGAAGCGTGAGCGCCTGTACTCGCTCAGCCTGGTGTCCTGGCACTTCTGGCTCGCCACCATCGGCATCGTTCTCTATGCCGCGTCAATGTGGGTGACCGGTATTATGGAAGGCCTGATGTGGCGCGAAGTGGACGCTAACGGCTTCCTGGTGAACTCCTTTGCCGACACCGTGGCAGCGAAGTTCCCGATGTATGTGGTGCGCGGTCTGGGCGGGGTCATGTTCCTCGCGGGGTCCATCATCATGTGCTACAACCTGTGGATGACCGTCCGCCGGGCCCCGGCCAAAGAGGCCAGCCTGTCGGTTCAGGTCCCGGCTGAATAAGGAGGGCCGGAGCAATGGCAATTCTCGACAAACACAAGATCCTCGAGACCAACGCGACCCTCCTGCTGATCTGCAGTTTCCTGGTCGTGACCATCGGCGGACTGGTGCAGATCGCACCGCTGTTCTACCTGGAAAACACCATCGAGGAGGTGGAGGGCATGCGTCCCTACACCCCGCTCGAACTGGCGGGCCGCGAGGTCTATATCCGGGAAGGCTGCTATGTCTGCCACAGCCAGATGATCCGTCCGATGCGCGACGAGGTCGAACGCTACGGCCACTACTCGCTGGCGGCGGAGTCGATGTACGACCGCCCGTTCCAGTGGGGCTCCAAGCGGACCGGGCCGGACCTGGCCCGGGTGGGCGGCCGTTACTCGGATGAGTGGCACGTCGACCACCTGCGCGACCCGCAGGCGGTGGTGCCGGAATCGGTGATGCCGAAATACGGCTTCCTCGAAGAGAAGAAGATCGACGGCAAATACATCGGCGACATCATGGCCACCAACGCGCTGCTGGGCACCCCCTACAGCGAGGACATGATCGAGACCGCACAGGCCGATTTCCGCGCCCAGGCGGATCCGGACAGCGACTATGACGGGCTGCTGGAGCGCTATGGCGAAAAGGTCAACGTGCGCAACTTCGATGGTCAGCCGGGAGTCTCGGAAGCCGATGCGCTGATCGCCTATCTGCAGATGCTGGGCACGCTGGTCGACTTCTCGACCTTCACCCCGGATGCAAGCCGGTAAAGGAGGATAGGATGGAACTCTATACGCTCCTGCGGGAATTTGCAGACAGCTGGATGCTGCTGTTCCTGTTCACCGTCTTCATCGGCATAATTGTCTGGGCGTTCCGCCCGGGCAGCACCAAGGCCTACGAGGATACCGCAAACATCCCGTTCCGCCACGTTGATGCACCTGCGCCCGGCAAGGGCAGTGATGCAGCTGCGCCCCGCCGGGGCGACAAACCCGCCGCGACTAAGGAGGCGAGGGCATGAGCAAGAAATCGCAAAAGTTCGAGGGCGATCCGAAAACCACCGGCCACGAGTGGGACGGGATCGAGGAATTCGACAACCCAATGCCGCGCTGGTGGCTGTGGACTTTCTACGCCACCATCATCTGGGGTGTTCTCTACACCATCGCTTATCCGGCTTGGCCGCTGGTCAACTCGGCCACTGCAGGCATCCTGGGCTGGTCGACCCGCGGCGACGTGGCGGCGGAGATCACCGCAGTCGAGGAGGCCAACGCTCCGGTCAACGCCAAGCTGGAAGCGGCTGAGCTGGTTGCCATCGCGGGCGACACGGAGCTGAACACCTATGCTGTCTCGGCTGGCTCCGCCGTGTTCAAGACCTGGTGCGCGCAGTGCCACGGCTCCGGTGCTGCAGGTGCCAAGGGCTATCCGAACCTCTTGGATGACGACTGGCTCTGGGGCGGTTCGGTGGAGGACATCCACGCCACCATCACCCACGGCATCCGCAACGAGGACAGCGACGACGCGCGTTATTCCGAGATGCCTGCCTTCGGCCGGGATGAGCTTCTTGAGAAAGAAGAGATCAGCCAGGTGGTCAACTACGTGATGTCGCTGTCGGGCGAGCCGCAGGACGCCTCCAAGGTTGAGGCCGGGTCGGTTGTCTTTGCCGACAACTGCGCCTCCTGCCACATGGAAGACGGCACCGGTGATCGCTCGCAAGGCGCGCCGAACTTGGCCGACGCGATCTGGCTTTATGGCGGCGACTACGCCACCCTGACCGAGACCGTGACCAACTCGCGCTATGGCGTGATGCCGGCCTGGAACACCCGCCTGACCGAAGCGCAGATCCGCGCCGTGTCGGCCTATGTGCACCAGCTGGGCGGCGGTGAATAAGCCGGACAGGATTTCAGCAGAACAGGGGAAGGGCTGCCCAGCGGGCGGCCCTTTTCCTTTTTCGGAAGGACTGTTTGCAAGGAAAAGCCGCGCAGCAGCCGCGCTGGACCATCGCAGAGGCGGTCATCATGCAGGCGCCGGCATCATTGGTAACCGGGGCAGGGTCAGCGAGCGGGGCAGGGGGCAAAAGGGCCGGGCGCGGCGCAGCGCTCTGGCCCAGGCAGAGTGCTCCGGCCCCGGCAGGGTGCGAAGCACTCCGGAAGGCTTTGGATCAGGCGGCCCGCAGATCCTTCAGGTCGCGCCGCTTAAGCGGGAGGCGGGCAAGGCCGCCATAGACACCGCGCACCTGTTCCCGGCCCTGTTCGCCTGTCAGGCCGTGTACCGCCGCCAGTTCGGGGAACAGATCGAACAGCTCCCGTTTGTCTGCAGCGCACAACCCGCGCATCGCCTCGGGGCCGGGCCAGAAGGTTTCCGTTGCGATGCCTTCGGCAAAGATCACCTCGTGCCGCTCCGTCATCAGATGCACATAAGTGACCGGGCTGTTTGCAACCGGCTGCAGGGTGCAGCTGCGGTCGATCTCCGCCAGCAGTTTCGCGGACAGGAAGCTTTCACCGAAGGGTGTGTCCCGGTCAAACGCCTGAGGCCCCGTCAGCAGGCGGTGCTGGGGGGACAGCAGCATCGGCCGCTCCGGGCGCAGCAGGCCGCCAGGGCGGACGCAATAGGGTTGCAGATGAGGGCGCAGCGCCAGTTCCGCCGGGCTGAGCGTGCGCTTGCCGGTCCAGATGACTGGCTGAAACCCATTGTCGGCGGTCTGCAGCATGTCGCCCACCCGGATCTGCCCGGCAGGCACTGCACCGCGCCGTGTGGCCAGCAGCACATTGGGCGTGAAGCAGGGGATGCCCGCGGAATAAAGCTGCGGCGCAGTCGAGAGCTGCGCTGGCGCAACCCCCTGCAGAACCAGCTTCTCGCCTGTGGGGAAGGTCAGCAGCGCATTGCCGAAGCCATCGTCGGTGACGGAGACGTCCCAGGCGCGGACAGCGCCGCCGGGGCCGGTGCCGCCGGTCAGCCCGGACACATCCAGCTGGTCGTTGTAAAAGCCGTCGGCGTCGTCGTCGCCGACACTGAAATCGCTGACGGTGTCGGTGCCGCCCCCGCCGGTCAAGATCAGCTGGTCATAGCCTTCGCCGCCTGTAATCAGGTCGTCGCCGGCACCCATTGTGACAGTGTCGTCCCCCTTGCCGGCGTCTATCGTCACCCCGGCACTGTCAGCAGAGGCATCCACGATGTCGCCCTGATCCGTCAGGTTCAGCAATTCGATCTCGGAAAAGGTGATCGTGTCGGTGCCGTCGGTGATCGTGCCTGCCTCATCCCCGGTATAGGTAACGGTCACGCCGGTGGTCACATCGGACAGGTTGACGGTGTCGTAGTCGTTCCCCGTTTCCCCGCCTTCCAGCGTATCATTGCCGAACCCGTCCGACATCTTGAAGGTGTCGGCATCGGCTTCGCCATACATCAGGTCAGCGCCCGCGCCGCCAACCAGCAGGTCGTCGTGGTTGCCGCCGTACATGGTGTCGTCGCCGTCGCCGCCTTCCAGCGTGTCGTTGCCGTCGGTCGCGACGATGCTGTCATTGCCAACACCGCCGACCAGGCTGTCGTCGCCGGCAGAGTTCCTGAGGGTGTCGTCGCCCTCGCCGCCGATCAGCGTGTCATTGCCAAGGCCCGTGGTCAGGCTGTCATTGCCGGCGCCGCCTTCGATGTAGTCGTCGCCGTCCCCGCCGGAGAGCGTGTCGCCGCCGTCCCCGCCAATCAGCGTGTCAGCGCCGGCGCCGCCGTCCAGCACGTCGTCACCGTCGCCGCCCTCCATGCTGTCATTGCCTGCTTCTCCGGACAGGACGTCGTTGCCCCCCTGGCCGTAGACCACATCGTTGCCATCCCCCGCCAGAACGGTGTCGTTGCCTTGTTCGATGGGCGTGACAACAGCGTCTTCGATCACATCGCCGGACAGTGTGAAACCGGCCAGGCCGTCGCGCGTCTGCAGCGTGAACTCGATCGAGGACCGGTCTTCGAACCCGGCGGAGAACCAGGCGTCCTGATCCGTGTAGTCATTCAACTCCGACCCGGTGGCCGTGACCATGCTGCCGTCGATTGCAGTGCCAAGCGACGTGTTCTCGGCCACCCCGAAGCTGGTGAAGCTGTTGCCGTCGATGATGACGGCCTCGGCATCGCCATAGGTGCTGTTGTCATCAATATCGTTGAAGGTGGCGGTTGAGTTCAAATAGACCGGCTCGCCGGTGACAGGATCGAAAAACTCCAGCCGGAAGGTGGCCTGATCGCCGGGGGAGTCGCCGTTCAGCAGGATTTCCGCGCCAGCCTCGTACCCGAATTGCACCGACATGTAATCGTTGGACTTTTCGACCAGCACAAGTCTGCCCCAGACACTGGTGCCGTCTTCCAGAACAGCGATATCGCTGAAGACGGCGTAATCACCCTCAGATCCGGTGTAGCCGTCGTGCGAAACCGTTTGGATGTTGTTGATGTCCAGCACCAGCGGCGAGGCGTCCAGCCCCTGTTCGAACCCGTCGCCCATATCCCCGTAAACGATGTCATCGCCCGCGCCGGAATCGATGATGTCGTGGCCTTCTTCACCGGCGACGGTGTCCTGGCCATCGCCGGCGTCAATGGTGTCGTCGCCGGTGGTCCCATCCACCAGGTCGTCGCCTGCCGTGCCTTTCTTGCTGGCGATAAGGTCCTTTACCCAATCCAGTATTGCCATGAGCTTTATCTGACTTTCTATCCGGCGCGGGCTGCAGCACGCGCAAGTAACAATTTTTCGTCGGTTGCACGGCCAATGGGAGAGGCGTGATGCCAAGAACCGATACACGATCGCTGATAAGGAAACGTAAATTTCGCCCGGCCCCGCGTGTCAGCGCCGGCGTTCAAGTCCGGAAGCCGCTGCGCCTGTGCAGCGCCGCCGGTGAGCGGCCGCAGCTGGAACGCGCGCCCGGTTAATGGCTGTTGTACACGGCCTTCCGCCTGCGTACGGCAGGCCGCCTGCGGGCCATCCTGCACCTGCAGATGCCAGCTTCCGGCACCGGACCTTGACAATCAGCGTGCAGCACTGCGGCC
Source organism: Leisingera sp. G5_S3_59_S7 (assembly GCF_054968485.1). Taxonomy (NCBI): domain Bacteria; kingdom Pseudomonadati; phylum Pseudomonadota; class Alphaproteobacteria; order Rhodobacterales; family Roseobacteraceae; genus Leisingera; species Leisingera sp. G5_S3_59_S7. Next base: position 21,384 of record NZ_JBQKUH010000006.1, on the reverse strand, counting down.
TGGAACAAGTCGGCGCGGCAATAACACTGAGCGCCGCGGCCATTTGAAACCGGCGCCGCCGCAACGCACGTTCGCGCGTGACGCCTGCTGAATTCCTGGTGCAGTGGACAGGGCCGGGGCGGCATACCGGCAATGACTGCACGTCGCTTGCGGAAGCCAAGGGTGCATTCCAGAAAAGTCTCACGTGTTCGGTTTCTGGCCGCCGCTTCTGGGCGGGCTGTGACTATCCGGTATGGTGCTGGTGGCGTTTGGCTTTCTGGCACTGGCCTGGACTGGGCTGCGGGTGTCGCGGCGCGCGGGTGCCATGCTGCCGGCAGGCTGTGCGGCTTATCTCCGGTGGCTTTGGCCGGCGGCCTGAGCCGCCGCCGAATCGGCCAGGGTTTTGGGCTTGCGCCCCGCAGCCGGCGGGCGGATGCCTAGACCCTGCTGGTCGTAAAGGGTGCTCCAGATGGCAATGCAGCTCCAGCTCACGACATATAGAACACCCGCTGCGATCACCACGCTGCCCGGCAGCGGGCCGATCTCGGCCCGCTCCAGCGCCTGATCAAAGGACACGATGGGCCGGGGGTGCACCGCGATCTTGCCGGCATAGGCCAGCGATTGGATCAGCAGCACCCACAGGTAGTTACGCTTGATCCGGCGCCCGATCGATTGCAGCAGGTTGATATGATAGTCCGGCCGGTTGTAATCCTGTGCCAGCACCTTCTGCCAGTTTTCCTCCAGATGAAGGTCGCCGTCATGCAGCATCGGCGCGTAGAAATGCTTCTCCAGCCAGCGCGCGCGGGCGCGGAACACGTTGTAAAACCGGTAGCGCCGCGCCTCCAGCATCAGAAAGAAAATGATCAGGATGCCGACCAGGATCAGCGGCAGCGGCGAGGCTTCGGGCGAGGAATAGGAGATCGACAGCGCAACCCCAAGCGTCACCACCGCCCAATTGGTGGTGATGTCCAGCCGGGTGCGCCACATCACGCTGCGATAGACCTCGCCGCGGTATAAATGCGCCAGAGCGCCGACCTCGGCCGCCGACAGCGGAGCGCGATTCCCGGCGTCTGCCTGTCCGTTCTCTCCCTTGGCCATGGAATGAGGGTAGTTTTTTGCGGCTGGCGGGCAAATTTTTACGCCTGTTTGATCCGTGTCAAACCGCACCGCTGCGAACCGCGCTACACACGCAGGTGAAAGACAATGCTGCCTGGCAGACATCCCCTCCAGCGCAGCAAGATATCCCGCAAGGCCGACGTGCAGGCCGAACGGGTCATGCGCCGGTTTTCCGATCTGTTCGCGCGTTTCCTGGAAAACCGGCGCTTTTTCTTTCTCTCCCTTGGATCAAACCCTCAAATATTCCGCGGGTGTATGCAGCGCGTCTTGGTTGGGCGGCGGCGCAGCCAAAGAACCAGCCGGTTCAGCAGCCCCTTGCCGCGTGGCGGCGCCTCGTAGGCGCGGGGCAGCGTTTTGGCAGCGGGAAGCTCGCGCAGCTTCACACAGTCCTGCCGCGTCGCGGTCAGGATCGAGCGGGCGTAGATATCGGTCAGCATGGGTCAGCCTCCTATCCTGCTGTCTGTCTCCGATGCTTGCGCGAACGGGCGATTCCTGTGAGTTAAGAAAAATCACATCGTGTAAGGTGCAATTACATATGGATTGGTTGCATATGCCACCGCTGGCCGCGCTGCGGGCTTTTACGTCCTTCGCCGAAACGGGGAGCGTGGTCCAAGCGGGTGCGGCGCTGAATGTCAGCCACGCTGCCATAAGTCAGCAGCTGAGGGCGCTGGAGGCGCATCTGGGCGCGGCGTTGCTGGACCGCAGCGGGCGGGCGCTGGCGCTGACCGCAGAAGGCGCGCATCTGGCGCGGGCATTGCAACTGGGCTTCGGCGCGATCCAGACGGCTGTGCAGGAGATCGCCCAGGCTGGTGCCGCCCGGCCGCTGCATGTCACCTGCACGCCGATGTTTGCCGCCCATTGGCTGATGCCGCGGCTGCCGGGGTTCCAGGCGGACAATCCCGGCATTGACTTGGTGCTGGACCCCACGGGCGGCCTTGTCGAGCTGAAGCCCGGCGGCATCGACATTGCGCTGCGCTATGGAGATGGCAACTGGCAGGGGCTTGAAACGGAAAAGCTGCTGGCCTCGCCAATGGTGGTGATTGCCGCGCCGGGGCTGCTGGACGGACGAAGCGTGACGGCGCCGGAGGATCTGCTGGATCTGCCCTGGCTGGAGGAGCTGGGCACCTCGGAGGCCAGCCACTGGCTGCAGTCGCGCGGTGTCAGCCAAGGCCTGCGCGGCCCGCGCACCCGGCTGCCGGGGAACCTGCTGATGCAGGCGGTAAAAGCGGGGCAGGGGGTCGCGGTCAGCGTCCGTGCCTTTGTCGAGGAGGATCTGGCAGAGGGCCGTCTGCTGGCGCTTTTCACCGAAGGCGAGGGCCGCGGCTACCACATCGCCACCCGCCCGGGCGTTCTGCGCCCGGAGGCACGCAAGTTCATCGCTTGGCTCAGGCGGCAGCGGCAGGCGCTCTGAGGCCATCGTTTCACCACCGGAAAGCGGCTGCAAACTGCCGCGGCTGCTGCGCTGCGGCAACTTGCCTCTGGCGGGGCGCCGCACGCAGGCATAGGTGGCCTTTTGCCTTCACAAGGCGCTGTGCCGGGCGCGAAAACATGATTGTGTGATGCGCTTTTTGATCCACGTCAAAGTTCTGGCACTTTGCATCTGTGACAAGGGCGCCAGACAGCCACAAGACGGAGAGAGTCCGTGAGCGATTCCAACCCAGCCCCGAGCCTGTATGCCGCCAGGGAACCGATTTTTCCCCGGCGCGTCTCCGGACCCTTCCGGAATCTGAAGTGGTACATCATGGCGGTGACGCTGGGGATCTACTACCTGACCCCCTGGATTCGCTGGGACCGCGGGCCCTCTTTGCCGGATCAGGCGGTGCTGCTGGATCTGGCGAACCGCCGGTTCTACTTTTTCTGGATCGAGATCTGGCCGCACGAATTCTACTTCGTCGCGGGCCTGCTGATCATGGCGGGACTGGGGCTGTTCCTGTTCACCTCCGCCTTGGGCCGGGTCTGGTGCGGCTATGCCTGCCCGCAGACCGTCTGGACCGATCTGTTCATCCTGGTGGAGCGATGGATCGAGGGCGACCGAAACGCCCGTTTGCGTCTGCACCGGCAAAAGAAGATGGATTTCCGCAAGGCCCGCCTGCGGGTGACCAAATGGGTAGCCTGGTTCCTGATCGGGCTGGCCACCGGCGGTGCCTGGGTGTTCTATTTCGCCGATGCGCCGACGCTGGCCTATGATCTGGTGACGCTGAACGCGCATCCGGTTGCCTATACAACCATGCTGGTGCTGACAGCGACCACCTTCCTGTTCGGCGGTTTTGCGCGCGAGCAGATCTGCATCTACGCCTGCCCCTGGCCACGCATTCAGGCGGCGATGATGGATGAGGACACGCTGACCGTTGGCTACCGCGAATGGCGGGGCGAGCCTCGGGGCAAGGGCAACGTCCGCCGCCGCAGCAAGGCTGAGGCGGAAGCGGCAGAACAGGCAGCGCAGGCGGCGGGCCCCGGCCAGGCGGCTTACGCCGGCACCCCGTATCCGGGGCTTTCTCCGGATGCGGACCCCACCGCGGCAACCGGCGCAGCCGAGGCCGCCGGGCCCGGCGACTGCATCGACTGCATGGCTTGCGTCAACGTCTGCCCGATGGGGATCGACATCCGCGACGGCCAGCAGATGGAATGCATCACCTGCGCGCTGTGCATCGACGCTTGCGACGACGTGATGGCCAAGATCGGCAAGCCGCGCGGCCTGATCGACTATATGGCGCTGTCGGACGAGACGCAGGAGCGCGCGGGCAAGCCGCCCAAGAACATCTGGAAGCACATCCTGCGCCCGCGCACCATCATGTACACCAGCCTGTGGTCGCTGGTCGGTCTGGGGCTGCTGTTTGCCTTGTTCATCCGCTCCGACATCGAACTCACCGTGGCACCGGAACGCAACCCGACCTATGTGACGCTGTCGGACGGGTCGATCCGCAACACCTATGACGTGCGCCTGCGCAACAAGCATGGCGAGGACCGGGTGTTCAAACTGTCGATCAAGGGCGATCCGGCGATGCGGCTGCAGCTGGAAGGCACGGTCTATCACTCGGTGAACGTGCCTGCGGATACCGCGCTGCTGCAGCGGGTTTATATTGTCGCAGCCAAGGGGTCCGCGCCCGCGCAGACGGACGCCACCCCGGTTCGCATCTGGGTCGAGGATCTGATAAACGGGGAACGCGCCCACAAGGACACCACCTTTAACGGCAAGGGGAACTGAACCATGGCCAAGCGCGAACGGGAATTCACCGGAAAGCATGCATTGATGCTGTTCGGCGGCGCCTTTGCGGTGATTATCGGGGTAAACATCGCCTTGGCTGTGAACGCGGTGAAGACTTTTCCGGGGCTGGAGGTGAAGAACTCCTATGTCGCCAGCCAGGAATTCGACCAGCGCCGGTCTGCACAGGAGGCGCTGGGCTGGTCGGTCTATGCCTCCTCGCAGGGTGATACGGTCAAGCTGGAGATCACCGACGCCGATGGCAACCCGGTGGAGGTGGCCAAGCTGAGCGCCACCCTGGGCCGGGCGACCCATGTGCAGGACGACCAGCAGCCGGAGTTCGCCTTTGATGGCCAGGCTTATGTGGCACCTGCCGATCTGGGCCCGGGGAACTGGAACATCCGCATGGTGGCGCGGTCCAAAAACGGCACCGAATTCACCCAGCGCGTGATTCTGCATGTGAAAGGCTGACCGCCATGACCGCCCAGCTCCGCCCCTCGCTCGCGGCCTGCCCGGCCTGTATTGCCGCCCCGCACGACAGTGCAGACCAGGCCCCAACTGAGGCGCGGCTGGCGCTGTCGCTGCCGGGCATTCACTGCCAGGCCTGCATCTCGGCGGTGGAGCGGGAGTTGAACGCCCATCCCGGAGTTCATTCGGCGCGGGTGAACCTGACCCTGAAGCGCGCCCTGATCGAGGCGGATCCGGACGTGCGCGCCGCCGACCTGATCTCGGTGCTGGAGCGCATCGGATATGAGGCGCATGAGCTGGATCTGGCGGCGCTGGCCGCCACTCAGAACGACAAGGCGGGCCGCGATCTGCTGATGCGGCTGGCGGTGGCGGGCTTTGCCTCGATGAACGTGATGCTGCTGTCTGTGTCGGTCTGGTCCGGCGCCTCGGACGCGACGCGGGACATGTTCCACTGGATCTCTGCCGCGATCACCTTTCCGGCGATCATATTCTCGGCACAGCCGTTCTTTGCCAATGCCTGGAGCGCGCTGCGGGTCCGGCGGCTCAACATGGATGTGCCGATCGTGCTGGCGCTGGTGCTGGCGCTGGTGACCTCGCTGTGGGAGACCTTTCTGTCCGGCGAGCACGCCTATTTCGACGCTGCCCTGACCCTGACCTTCTTCCTGCTGGCGGGCCGCTATCTGGACTATCGCACCCGCGCGGTGGCGCGCTCTGCGGCTGAGGAACTGGCAGCACTGGAGGTGCCCCGCGCGGTCCGCCTGCTGGACGGCGATGAATATGAGGTGCCGGTGGCTGATCTGGCCATTGGCGACCTGATCCTGGTGCGTCCCGGCGGGCGGATGCCGGTGGATGGCGAAATCGTAGAAGGCCAGTCGGAACTGGACCGCTCGCTGCTGACCGGGGAGACGCTGCCGGTGTTTGCCGCACCGGACCTGGCGGTTTCAGCTGGAGAAGTGAACCTGACCGGTCCGCTGACGATCCGGGCCACGGCGGTGGGCGAGGACACCTCGCTGCACCGCATGACCGATCTGGTCGCGATCGCCGAGTCGGGCCGCTCCCGCTACACCTCTCTGGCAGACAGCGCGGCCAAGCTCTATGCGCCCGGCGTGCACATCCTGTCGGCGCTCGCCTTTGCGGGCTGGTATCTCTACACCTTCGACATCCGCACAGCACTGAACATTGCGGCTGCGGTGCTGATCATCACTTGCCCTTGCGCGCTGGGCCTTGCGGTGCCTGCTGTCACCACCGCCGCCTCAGGCCGGCTGTTCAAGAAGGGCATGCTGATCAAACACGCCACTGCGCTGGAGCGGCTGGCAGAGGTTGACACCGTTGTGTTCGACAAGACCGGAACGCTGACTGCAGGCACTCCGGAAGTCACCAATCTGGGCGAACACGCCCGCGCGGATCTGGAGATTGCGCTGGCGCTGGCCGAAGGCTCCTCCCACCCCCTGTCGGTGGCTCTGAGCCGCGCGGCGCGGGAGGCCGGGGTCAAGCCGGCCAGCGTGCAGGACATCACCGAGGTTCCGGGCTATGGTGCCGAGGGCCTGTACCGCGGCGCCCGCGTCCGGCTGGGCCGCGCGGCCTGGGTCGGCGCCAAGCAGGGCAGCCAGACGGCCGCCTGGCTCGACAGTGGGGCAGGGGCGGCCAAATCTTTCCTGTTCACCGACGCGCTGCGCCCCGGCGCGGCGGAGGCTGTGCAGGCGCTGAAGGAGGCGGGCAAGGACGTGCTGCTGATCTCCGGCGACACCACCGGTGCGGTCGAGGATCTGGCTGGCCGCCTGGGCATCGCCAAATGGGTGGCAGAGGCGCTGCCCGCGGACAAGTCCGCCCGGGTGCAGATGCTGGCGGATGAGGGTAAGAAGGTGCTGATGGTCGGTGACGGCCTCAACGATACCGCGGCGCTGGCCGCGGCGCACGTGTCGCTCTCCCCGGCCTCGGCGCTGGATGCGGCGCGGGTGGCGTCCGACATCGTGCTCTTGGGCCAGGACCTGAGCCCGATCGCCGAGGCTTGCGGTGTGGCGCAGAAGGCGACCCGCCGGATCCGCGAGAACTTCCGCATTGCCACGCTCTACAATGTCATCGCGGTGCCTCTGGCGGTTGCCGGCCTGGCCACGCCCTTGATTGCGGCGCTGGCGATGTCTACCTCGTCTATTACAGTCTCCCTCAACGCGCTGCGTTTGCGCTGAGGGCGCGCCTGCAATCACGGAACTGATCCCATGAGCGTCCTTACCTACCTGATCCCGATTTCTTTGATCCTCGGCGCGGTGGGGCTGGCGGCCTTCATCTACACAGTGCGCAGCAACCAGTATGACGACCCCGAAGGCGACGCCCGCCGCATCCTGAGCGACGAGTGGGACGACAAGCCCAAGCCCTGAGCGGGTTGCAGCATTCCAAAAACTCCCGCCCCCGCAGGTGCCCTGGCTGAGACCAGAGCTCCTTGGCTGCGTTGGGCTTTTCGCCGGAAAAGCCTGACGACGGGCGGGAGACGCTGTTCGCTTCCAGGAGGTGCAAGGCATAAAAAAAGGCGCCGTGCGGGCGCCTCTTTGCTGCTGGTCTGAAGCTGTGCCGGTCAGGATGGGCCGATCGGGTTGCAGGTCACGTTACGGGCGTTCAGGCGGCGGCAGGCCAGTTCCGCCTGCTCCTGGCTCATGCCAAGGAAGTTCGCCTCGAACCCGCGGCGGGTCTTGGCCACCTTGCGCAAGGAGCCGTCCAGCGTCTCCAGCTCCGACATCGCGGTACGCAACAGCACCTTCTCTGCCTGGTAGCGGCTGGTATAAAGACCGACGTTGATGCCCCAGTAGCGCCCGCCGGAAGTGGACAGGCGGGTGACAACAACCGGTTCCGGCGCCTGCGAGGCCTCTGCCAGCGCCAGGCTGGCCGGGCGGGCAACGGGCCGGAGGCCGGTAAAGGGCATCTTCTGCACGGCAGCGATGACTGTCGCGGCGGCGGTTGTGTCCAAGGCCGCGGGCTTCGGTTCGGCCTCCGCTTCGGCCAGGGCCACGGCGATGCTCTCGCGCACTGCATCCCGGGTCAGGGCGCCTTCCGCACTGACGGACTGCAGGTTTTCGATCTGCTCGCCGGCGGTTTCCGATTCGGCAGCCGCGGCTTCTGCGGGCGGAGTCTGCAGTGCCTCCTCCAGCGCCGCCACCAGCACCGGCGACTCGCTGGCACCCGGGCGGGTCTTGGGGCGCAGGCTGGTCTGCACCTGGCCGCTCACCCGGATGGTCTTACCCGCAACCCCGTGCGAGGGGCCGTTGCCGGCGTCGGCAATCACCACATTGCCGGCACCTTGATAGGCCGGCCGCTGCGGCTTGCGCAGCGCTGCGCGCGAGGGCGCCCGGCGGAAGCCGAGGTCCAGCAGTTCCGCCACCTTGGCATTGCGCGAAGTGGAGGACTTGCCGCCGAAGACGGTCGCGATGATCCGTTCATTGCCGCGCTTGGCCGAGGCCACCAGGTTAAAGCCCGCCGCGCGTGTGTAGCCGGTTTTGATCCCGTCGGCGCCGCGATAGGCGGCCAGCAGGCGGCGGTTGGTGTTGGGAACCTCGCGGATGCCCGCATGGGTCGAGCGGCGCGAGAACAGGTTGTAATACTCCGGATAGTCATACAGCAGATGCCGCCCCAGCGTGGTCATGTCGCTGGCGGTCGACAGGTGCCCGCTGGCGGTCAAGCCATGAGCGTTCTTGAAGGTGGTGCGGGTCATCCCCAGCGCCTTGGCGGTGCGGTTCATCCGGCGGGTAAAGGCGGCCTCGGAGCCCGACAGCGTCTCGCCGATGGCGGTGGCGGCGTCATTGGCGGATTTCACCGCTGCCGCCCGGATCAGATAGCGGAATGCAATTCGCTGCCCGGATCTCAGCCCCAGTTTCGAGGGCGGCTCCGCCGCGGCATTGCGGCTGATTTTGACCTTGGTGTCCAGGGTGATCTCGCCGTTCCGCACCGCCTCAAAGGCGATGTAGAGCGTCATCATCTTGGTCAGCGAGGCCGGATGCAGCCGGGTGTCGGCATTGCGCGAATGCAGCACCTCGCCGGTCCTGGCGTCGATAACCATCGCCGCATATGGCGCTGCCTGAGCCCGCTGGGGCGCCAGCCCCAGTACCAGAATTGCCAGAAGGAAACCCGCCGCTGCCCACAAGAGACGGGTTGAGAAATGCCGACCTTGCGCCGGTCCAGCCTGCGTGATCACTGCCATGTTTGCCTCGTGCCGCCGGTTGTCCGGCTGACGTTTCTGCCTGTTGGAAAAAGCGTAACACAGGGTTTACGAGGAATAAACAGCGGCGAAACGGGCAAGTCCGGCGCAGCCGTTAAGCAGTGCCGGCATCTAGTGGGCTGAGCCTGCCGGGCCGCTAGATGCAGGATGTGCTAATAAAGGGTTACTAAAAAAAACTTGCAAACAGGCGGTCTGAAGCGGCCCGGGGCGGCCATTATAGCGGTCTGCGGGGGCAGCACGGGCCTAAGCCGGGGTGAAAATGCGTTAAATAAAAGGGCGTGGAGTAGCTGAGGCCGAGCGAAAATTCGCAAGGCTGGCACAGCTGCGCCTTGATACGGGATTCGAGATCCGCCAGCAGCGCCCTGGAAAACGACTCGCCCCGGTGCGGCTTGCTGAGCAGGGCGACGCTGATGGCGATATGCGTATGGTGGAACTGATCCGTTGGATAAGCCCGCCCCTTGCAAGCACCGGCACTGGCGTCGTGCTCCAGGATAACTGCCTCGATTGCGGTGAGGATGGACGGCGCGTCGATCTCCAGATCGCTGGAGTATTTCAGCTCGGCGTGCGGCATGTCCCCGGGTCTCCCTTGCGGTTTGGCAAAGGGATAGCGGCCTCCGGCGGGGACGTCCAGCACCCGCCGGGCGGGGCGGTCAGCCGAGGCCCTCCACCAGATCCGCCAGCCCGCCGAGATCGGCAATCTCGGTATAGCGCGGGCTGTGCTCCGGCGCTTCGGCGTGCTCCACCTCCCAGACCAGCCCGTGCGGCACATAGGTGCCCCAGCCGCCGGCCTCGATCACCGGCACCACGTCCGAGCGCATCGAGTTGCCGACCATCATAGCCCGCGCGGCGCCATCGCCGTGGCGGGCAAAGATATCCAGATAGACTTCCGGCGTCTTTTCCGAGACCACCTCAACCCCGTCAAACAGCTCGCCCAGGCCGGATTGCGCCAGCTTGCGCTCCTGGTCCAGCAGATCGCCCTTGGTGATCAGCACCACTTTGTAGCGGCCCGCCACCGCCTCCACCGCCTCGCGCGCATGGGGCAGCAGCTCGATCGGGTAGGACAGCATCATCTGCCCGGCGGTGATCAGCTCCTTGATCACTGAGCCTGGCACCCGTTCCTCTGTCACGTCTATTGCGGTTTCAATCATCGACAGGGTAAAGCCTTTCACCCCGTAGCCATAGCGCCCCAGATTGCGTTTCTCGGCGTTCAGCAGCCGCCGCTCCAGCTGGCCGGGGCCGATGTCGTCCGGTGTGTGATCCATCAGCAATTCGGCGAATCTGTCTTGCGTCACGCGGAAGAACCGTTCGTTGTGCCAAAGGGTATCGTCGGCATCAAAGCCGATTGTTGTCAAATTACGTGTCAATCTGCGGGTCTCAGTCTCTTTTCCTGAACAGCTAAGAGGCTATATAAGCGACACAGGAAATTCCATGCATCACTGGATCAAATTGCTTATGCCGCTGCAGCCCATCATGATGACGGATCATTCAGACGACGACACGGACGCTGGCGTCCTGACCAAGACGCGCCCGAAAACCAAGCGTCCGCCGCGCTACAAAGTGCTGCTGCTGAATGACGACTACACCCCGATGGAATTCGTGGTGATGGTGCTGGAGAGGTTCTTTGGCATGACCCACGCGCAGGCGTTTGAGATCATGCTGACGGTGCATAAAAAAGGCGTGGCGGTGGTTGGCGTTTTCAGCCATGAGGTGGCTGAGACCAAGGTGGGGCAAGTGATGGATTTCGCCCGCCGCCACCAGCATCCGCTGCAGTGCACGATGGAAAAAGAAGACTGAAGAGGCCCTTATATGTCTGTACGCCTGTCCCTGGCCGCCCAATCGGGCGGCTTTGCTGTGCCGTCCGAGGGCCGCATCGCCGTGTTCCTCCCGCGCGCCGAACACGACCTGTCGGCGTTGCCCAAGGAGCAGTTGCTGGTCGTGCAGCCGTTCCGCCCCGACCACGATCATTTCGCCGGACAGGGGTACAACTGCGTCCCGGCACCTGAGGCGGGCGCCGCGTTTGCTGCCGCCGTGGTCTTCCTGCCGCGGGCCAAGGCGCTGGCGCGGATGCTGGTGGCGCAGGCCGCCGCGGCCACAGAAGGCCAGGTGCTGATCGACGGCGCCAAGACGGAAGGCATTGATTCGATCCTGAAGGATCTGCGCAAGCGCTGCGAGCCTTCGGCGCCTGTGTCCAAAGCACATGGCAAGGTGTTCTGGATCGAAGGCGGCACCGATCTGTCCGAATGGCTGCCCGAAGGGCCGCAGCAGGTTGAGGGCTTCATCACCGCACCCGGAGTGTTTTCCGCGGACGGCATCGACCCGGCCTCCCGCCTGCTGGCGGCGGCGCTGCCCAAGAAACTGGGCCGCTGCGTGGCCGACCTGGGCGGAGGCTGGGGCTACCTCTCGGCGCAGGTGCTGAAACACGAGGGCGTCGAGGAACTTCACTTGGTTGAGGCGGACCATGCCGCGCTGGCCTGCGCCCGTCTGAATGCAGCGGACCCGCGGACGCAGTTTCACTGGGCCGATGCCCGCAGCTGGAAGGCGCCGGGCCCGGTAAACACCGTGGTGATGAACCCGCCGTTCCACACCGGCCGCGCAGCGGAGCCGTCGCTGGGGCATGCCTTCATCGCCGCCGCGGCCTCGGTGCTGGCGTCCAATGGCAGCCTGTGGATGGTGGCCAACCGCCATCTGCCGTATGAGACCGTACTGGCAGAACGCTTTGCCCAGGTGCGCGAAGAAGGCGGCGATAACCGCTTCAAGATCCTGCATGCGGCCAAACCGAGGCGCGGCCGCAAGTAACCGCGCGCCGGGCGCAATGCCGGTTTCCAAACCGGCAGGGGCGGTCTAACGTGCCTGCCAAACGGCCCAGGGAGTGACCTCGCATGTCCTTTTCCATTTCCGGCAAGACTGCCATCGTGACCGGCGCCGCCAGCGGCATCGGCCTGGCGATCGGCAAGCAATTCGCCGATGCCGGCGCCAATGTCATGTTTGCCGACACGCAGGAGGCGCAGCTGGTTGCCGAGCTGGGCGAGCAGGCCGACGAAAGCAACATCCGCTATTTCGCGGGCGACCTGCGGGAGCGGCTGACCATCGCCAACCTGCTGTCGGCCACCATCGACGCCTTCGATGACATCGACATCCTGGTCAACGGCGCCCGCCAGGTGGTGGCAACCGATGCGCTGGATGCGCAGGACGAAACCCTGGAGAAGCTGCTGAACCAAAGCTTGCTGCCGGCGGTGCGTCTGTCGCAGCAGGTGGCCCGGCGCATGATCAAACAGGGCGAGGAGCGCGAGGGCGACGGCCCGCTTGGCAGCATCATCAACCTGTCCTCAATCGCCGCGCGCCGCACCCATCCGGAGCTGATGGCCTATTCGGTCGCCTCTGCCGCGCTGGACCAGGCGACCCGCTCGCTGGCCGTTGCGCTGGCACCGCACCGGATCCGGGTGAACTCCATCGCTTTCGGGTCGGTGATGAGCGCGTCGATGCGGGACACGCTCAAGGAAAACCGCAGTTTCCGTCAGGATATCGAGGCGCACACGCCTCTGGGCCGGGTCGCTTCGCCGACCGAGCTGACCGAAACCGCGCAGTATCTGGCTTCGGATGCCTCCGGGTTCATGACCGGGCAAGTGGTGACACTTGACGGCGGCCGCACCCTGCTGGACCCGGTGTCCGCACCGATGCACTGACTGGAAAGACTTCGCATGACAGCTGAGATGAAAGAAGAAAAAGCCCAGGCCGCCGCCTGGTTCCGGGAGCTGCGCGACCAGATCGTTGCAGCCTTTGAGGCGCTTGAGGACAGCCACAGCGAAGGCCCGTTTTCGGATATGGAGCCTGGACGGTTCGAGATAACCGAAACCAAACGCACCTCGGACGATGGCTCCGACGCGGGCGGCGGCTTGATGAGCGTAATGCGCGGCGGCCGGGTGTTCGAGAAGGTCGGCGTCAACATCTCCGAGGTCTACGGCACCCTGGGTGAACGCGCGCAAGCCGCAATGGCGGCGCGCAAGGGCATTCCGGGCATGAAGGATGATCCGCGATTTTGGGCCTCCGGTATCTCGCTGGTCGCTCATATGCGCAACCCGCATGTGCCGGCCGTGCACATGAACACCCGCATGTTCTGGACCCCGCATGCCTGGTGGTTCGGCGGCGGCTCGGACCTCAATCCTTGCATTGAATACGATGAGGACACCGCGCATTTCCATGCCACCCAAAAACAGCACCTGGATCCGCACGGCGAGGACCAATACCCGCGGCTCAAGGTCTGGGCGGATGAGTATTTTTATATCCCCCACCGCAAGCGCGCCCGCGGCGTCGGCGGCATCTTCATGGACGACCAGAATTCCGGCGGCTGGGCCGCGGATTTTGCGCTGACTCAGGACATCGGCCGCGCCTTTCTGCCGGCCTTCGTGCCGCTGGTCGAAAAGCGCCGCGTGCAGGACTTCGATGAAGCCGACAAGGACGCCCAGCTGATCCACCGCGGCCTCTATGCCGAATACAATCTGGTCTATGACCGCGGCACCAAGTTCGGGTTGGAAACCGGCCACGACGCCAACGCGGTGCTGATGAGCCTGCCGCCCCTGGCGAAGTGGGTCTGAACCCGCCGCACATGTGACACTGCCAGCGCGCCGCTCCTGACGCGGCGCGTTTTTTTGGCGGATTTCTGCTGACAACCTTCCCGGGCGCGCGACTTTGCGCCTGCCTGCGCTAAGGTGAAAAACAACAGGAAAAGAAAAGAGCAGTTATTCACGAGGCGAGGCAGGGAGCACATCACATGCGCAGACTGGTTCTGGGAGTAATGGCATTGGCATTGGCACTGGCATCAGGCTGCGGCAGGCCGCCCGAAAGGGGCGTCAGCGCACCGGAGGTGACCCGCACCGAACCTGCCAATGCCCGTCTGGCAGGGCTCTCCACCTATCCGAGGTTCGGCGACCGCGATCCGCATGACTGGGAGGGGCGCAAGCCCTGGTCCTACCCGGTGCACGGCATCGACGTCTCGCGCTATCAGGGCGACATCGACTGGCGCAAGGTGCGCCGCTCCGGCGTCTCCTTTGCCTACGTCAAGGCAACCGAGGGCGGTGATCACACCGACGCCAAGTTCCGCGACAACTGGCGTGGGGCGCGTGCGGCGGGCCTCAAACGCGGCGCCTATCACTATTACTACTTCTGCCGCCCGGCAGCCGAACAGGCGCGCTGGTTCATCCGCAATGTGCCAAAGGATCCGAATGCCCTGCCGCCGGTGCTGGACATGGAGTGGAACCACCGCTCCCGCACCTGCCGCACGCGGCCTGACGGCGCCACGGTGCGGGCCGAGGCGCGCAAGTTCCTGAACATCCTGGAACGCCACTACGGCAAGCGCCCGGTAGTCTACACAACAGTGGATTTCTACCGTGACACCGGCATCGGACGGCTGAGCGGCACCGAGTTCTGGCTGCGCTCCGTCGCGGGCCACCCGCAGAAGGTCTACCCGGGCAGGAACTGGAGTTTCTGGCAGTATTCCGGCACGGGCCAAGTGCCGGGGGTGGCGGGCGACGTCGACCTCAACACTTTCCGCGGCAGCCCGGAAAGCTGGCTCAGGTGGTCCGGGCCGATCTAGCAGAGAAGAAAAAGGGGGCTTTGCCCCCCTCGCGCCACGGGCGCTCACCCCCAGGATATTTCCAGCCAGATGAAGATGGGATCCTCTATTCATCTGGCCCCAAATATCCCGGAGCGGGAGGCAGAGCCTCGCTTAGGCCTTCCAGTCAAAGAAGCCCTCGCCGGCCTTCCCCAGCAGCTTGGCCGCCATCTCCCGGCCCAGTTCCGCACCGTCTTCGACCGGGCACGACTGATCATCTCTGATCGCCTCGGACCCGTCCGGGCGCAGCACCTCGCCGCGCAGGCGCAGGGTGGTGCCATTCAGCTCCGCAAGACCGGCGATCGGGGTCTCGCAGGAACCGTCCAACGCCGCCAGAAATGCGCGTTCCGCCGCCAGCCGCAAACCGGTCTCATGGTCATGGATCGCCGCCAGCATCTCCGCCGCGCGGTTGTCATCTGCGCGTCGCTCGATGCCGATTGCGCCCTGGGCCACCGCGGGCAGCATGTCGCTGGTCTCGATCGGATTGGCGGGCACATCGGACATCGCCAGCCGGTTCAGGCCCGCCATCGCCAGGAAAGTGCAGTCCGCCACGCCCTCGGACAGCTTGCGCAGGCGGGTTTGCACGTTGCCGCGGAACTCCACCACGTTCAGGTCCGGGCGGCGGTTCAAGAGCTGCGCCCGGCGGCGCAGGGAAGAGGTGCCGACGACCGCGCCCTCCGCCAGATCGTGCAGCGACGTCAGAGACGGCGAGATGAAGGCATCGCGCACGTCTTCCCGCGGCAGATAGGTGTCCAGCGCCAGCCCTTCCGGCTGCGCGACCGGCATGTCCTTCATTGAATGCACCGCGATATCGATGGCGCCCGACAGCAGGTCCTCTTCGATCTCCTTGGTGAACAGCCCCTTGCCGCCCAATTCCTTCAGCGGCTTGTCCGCCGCGATCAGCGCCTGATTGTCGCCGGTGGTTTTGATCACCACGATCTCGAACGCCTCGGGCGGCAGGTCGAAGGCAGCGGCGAGGCGGGAACGGGTTTCATACGCCTGGGCCAGCGCCAGCGGCGATCCGCGGGTGCCGATTTTCAGGGGCGAAGCGGGGGAGGGCAGGGTCAGTGTCATGGAAGAAGCCATAAATCAGATTGCGTGCCGGTGGAAACCGGTTTTTGCGCATGTTCCACGGGCGCCGCGCACAGGCTTTGATATAGGACAAGGCGCGCAAAGCCCCGGCGCGGCAGATCGCCCCTGCCCTTGACATTCGCCCTCGCAGGCGTGACCTCAGAGGGCGACCTACGTGGGCGAATGATAGCGAGGAAAATCATGGCCGGACAAAAGAAGCTGCTGCGCGCATTGGCGGGTGAAAAACAGGATGTGCCCCCGATCTGGATGATGCGCCAGGCGGGCCGCTACCTGCCGGAATACCGCGCCACGCGGGCCGAGGCCGGGGATTTCCTGTCGCTTTGCTACAACTCCGATCTGGCCGCCGAGGTGACGCTGCAGCCGATCCGCCGCTATGGCTTTGACGCAGCAATCCTGTTTGCCGATATCCTCTTGGTGCCGCAGGCGCTGGGCGCCGACCTGTGGTTCGTGACCGGCGAAGGCCCGCGGCTGTCGACCATCACCACCGAGGCGGATTTTGCCAAGCTGGGCCCGGCGTCCGATATCCACGAGACGCTGAACCCGATCTATGAAACCGTCCGCATCCTGTCGCGCGAACTGCCCGCGGAAACCACGCTGATCGGTTTTGCCGGCGCGCCCTGGACCGTTGCAACCTATATGATCGCGGGCCGCGGCACTCCGGACCAGGGGCCCGCGCACGCGCTGCGCGAGGAAAACACCGCCCTGTTCGAGGCTCTCTTGGCGCGGATCACCGAGGCGACCATTGATTACCTGTCCAAACAGATTGAGGCTGGCGCCGAAGTCGTCAAGATCTTCGACAGCTGGGCCGGGTCGCTCAAGGGCGAGGCGTTCCAGAAATACGCGCTTGAGCCCTGCCGCCAGATTACCCAGGCGCTGAAAGAACGGCACCCGGGCACCCCCGTGATCGGTTTCCCGCGGGAGGCTGGTGAAAATTATGTGGGATTTGCCAAGGCAACCGGCGTGGATTGTGTGGCGCTGGACAACTCGGTGGATCCGGAATGGGCTGCCGCTAATGTGCAGGTGGACGGCTGCGTGCAGGGCAACCTGGCCTCGCGCCACATGGTGACCGGCGGGCAGGATCTGGTGGACGACACGCGCCGCATCGTCGAAGCCTTCAGGAATGGCCCGCATATCTTCAACCTGGGCCACGGCATCACCCCGGATGCGGACCCGGACAATGTGCAACTGATGATCGACACGGTCAGGGGCAGCTGACCTGCTGTGCGCCGCCCGGCCTTGTGCCGGGTGGCGGTTTCAGGCATCAGCGCAGTAGAAAGCGCCGCGAATGAGGACATAACGGTGGATTACGGTAAATCTGGAGTACCCAAGATGGGCAAGAATAAGCCACGTCACGCCGAACACAACGCCAAGGGCACCAAGAAAAACCCCTTTGGCAAACAAGCGGACAAAAGCGATCTGCTTAAGCGGATGAAAGCTGCCGCCGACAAGGCCAAGAAAGAAGACTGACCCTATTTCCGGCCCAGTTCCGCCAGGATTTCCCTTGTGTGCTGGCCGCGATGCGGGATTTCCGGCGGCTGCCAGTCGGGTTGGCCGGAAAACCGCGGGGCAGGGGCGGCTTGCAGCACGCCTTGATCTTCAACCCATGTGCCGCGCGCGTTCATCGCATGCGCCAAAGCCTCCTCCGGGTTTAGCACCGGGGCGACGCAAGCGTCCGATGCCTCGAACAGCGCCGCCCAGTGATCACGCGGCTGGCTGGCAAAAATCCCGGCAAGGCGGCCGGTCAGGGCGGGCCACTTGGTTTTTTCAAACTGCCGCTGAAATTCCGCGTCTTCCGCCAGCCCCAGTTTCTCCAAAAACAGCGCATAGAACTTCGGCTCCAGACATTGCACAGAGACATAGCCGCCATCGGCGCAGGCGTAAGCGCGGCTCCAGTGCGGCCCGTCGAGCAGGTTTGCTCCACGTGTGACGCCAAAGTTTCCGGCCTGGCGGATGCTCATCAGCAGGTTCATCATATGGGCCGAGCCGTCATAGATCGCCGCATCCACCACACATCCCTCGCCGGTGGTCCCGGCCTTCAGAATGCCCGCCAGCATGCCGGCAACCAGATACATCGCGCCGCCGCCGATATCACCGACCAGTGTTGCGGGCGTCAGCGGCGTATCGCCTGGGGCGGAGGCGTACCACAGGGCGCCCGACAGCGAGATGTAATTGAGGTCATGCCCCGCCGCATGGGCCAGCGGGCTGTCCTGCCCCCAGCCGGTCATCCGGCCATAGACCAGGCCTGGGTTCACCGCGTGGCAGTCTTCGGGCCCCAGCCCAAGCCGCTCCATAACGCCGGGGCGGAACCCTTCGATCAGCCCATGTGCGGTTTTGGCAAGTTTCAGGAAGGTTTCGGCGTCCTCCGGGTCCTTAAGGTCCAGCGTGACCGACCGCTTGCCCCGGTCCAACAGCGAGTTTTCCGGCATCCCTGGTGTACGCCCGGTGTACGGGCGGTGCACGCAGATCACCTCCGCCCCGAGGTCAGCCAGTGTCATCGCGGCAAATGGGCCTGGCCCCAGGCCCTCGACTTCTAGAATGCGGATCCCTTGCAGCATGCGGCGCTTTCCTTGCAATGTCCTGCCACTGGCAGTCTGCTCCGTCTCAGCCGCTTCCGGCAAGCTGCTGGCGGAATTTCCGTGGCGGCATTCCCGTGCCTTTGGCAAAGACGCGGCTGAAATGGGCCGGGTCGTTGAAGCCCAGCTCATAGGCGATCTGCGCCGCGGTCAGATTGGTGTAGATCAGCAGCCGCCGCGCCTCCCGCAGCACCCGCGCATTGACCAGCGCCGAGGCCGGCTGGCCGGTGGCCTGATGGGCGATCCGGTTCAGATGGGTCGGTGATACTGCCAGCTCATCTGCGTACTCCGCCAGCGGGCGGCGCAGGCGGAAGTCGCGCTCGACCAGCGCTTCGAACCGGGCATACAGCGTGCTGCCCTGCGACTGTACGCCGGTGTCCTGCCCTGCAGCCACGGTACGGGCTGCCAAGGCTGTGAGGCTGAGCGCCAGTCCGCGCAGCATCTGTGCCCGTCCGAATGCCTTGGCGCGGTATTCATGGAACAGTCTTTCCGCCAGATCCTGCATCCCTTGGGGCAGCGGCAGAACAGCGGGCAGATCCAGCGGCGCGCGCACCCCTTCGCCCGGTGTCAGGTTCTGGTCCAGCAGGTCGGAGGTCAGGGTGATCACCCAGCCGCCGGTGCCGCTGCCAAACCGGAAACCATGCACCACGCCGCGGGGCACGTTGATCAGGCAGGGCGGGGGGAGGCTATGTCTGTTTCCGTCAAGATCCGCCGCTCCGTCCCCACTGATCAGTACCAGAAGCTGATGCAGCCTGGCGTGCCGGTGGGGCCGCAATTCCCAATCGTGCAGCTCTGATCTGGCGCGAATAGTCTCCACATGCAGAACATCGGCCAGTTCGGCGGTTTCGCCAAACAGGTTGTAGCTGTCGATGCGGGCTGACTGTGACATGTGCGAAATATACAAGAACTGGCGCGCTTGGTCCATTCGCAAAACTTGGCATGCGGCGCATAATTCCCGTGCACGAATACACCGAGCAATCATGGGGAACGCGCATGTCCACGCATCAGACGCAGGTTGTCATCATCGGCGGCGGGCCTTCGGGGCTGCTGCTGTCGCAGCTTTTGCACCGCAAGGGGATCAGCTCCATCGTGCTGGAAAAGCACACGCGGGAGCACGTGCTGGGCCGCATCCGGGCAGGCGTGCTGGAGCATGGTTTCGTCAATCTGATGCGGGAGGCGGGCTGCGGTGCGCGGATGGACCGGGAGGGCGAGATCCACGAAGGCTTCCATATCGCCCATCAGGGCCAGCTGGACCGGATCGACCTGGCAAAGCACACCGGCGGCGACACGGTGATGGTTTACGGCCAGACCGAAGTGACCCGCGACCTCTATGAGGCGCGGGATGCAATGGGCGGGACGGTGATCCACGAGGCGCAGAACGTGCAGCCTCATGCGCTGAGGGACGTGCATCCCTTTGTGACCTGGGAGCAGAATGGAGAGGCGCAGCGGGCCGAGTGCGACTTCATCGTCGGCGCCGATGGCTTCCATGGGGTCAGCCGCAAGTCGATCCCGTCAGATGTTCTGAAGGAATACGAGAAGGTCTATCCCTTTGGCTGGCTTGGGGTTCTGTCGGAAACGCCGCCGGTGGCGGAAGAGCTGATCTACGCCCGCCATGAACGCGGCTTTGCCCTGTGCTCGCTGCGCAGCCGGGTGCTGAGCCGCTATTACATCCAGGTGCCGCTAACAGACCGGGTGGAGGACTGGAGCGATGCGGCCTTCTGGCAAGAGCTGAAGCGCCGTCTGCCGGAGAAGGTCGCGGCAGGCCTGCAGACCGGCCCGTCGATCGAGAAATCCATCGCCCCCTTGCGCAGCTTCGTGGCGGAGCCGATGCGCTATGGCAACCTGTTCCTGGCGGGGGACGCAGCCCACATCGTGCCGCCCACCGGCGCCAAGGGGCTGAACCTGGCGGCTTCGGACATCCATTATCTCTACCACGGGTTCCTGGATCATTATCTGAAAGGCGACAGCGCGGGGCTTGACGGCTATTCGGAAAAGGCGCTGGCGCGGGTCTGGAAGGCGGAGCGCTTCAGCTGGTGGATGACCAATCTGCTGCACCGCGCGCCGGAGGGCAGCGAGACCGACCTGCGGCTGCAGCGGGCGGATTTGGACTATCTGTTCTCATCGGATGCGGCGCAGGCGTCGCTGGCGGAGAATTACGTCGGGCTGCCGTACTAGGCATCAGCAGCCAGGCAATCTAACGCTGCGTCGGCCCGTCTATGCGGGGGACGCTGCCTGTGGTCTCCTTTGCGCAGCGGAGGAGGAGCCCATGTCCACGGTACTGTATGAGAGAGACGGCCGGATCGCGCGGATCACGCTGAACCGGCCTGACGTGATGAATGCCATCAATGACGAGATGCCGCGGGATCTGGCCGCAGCGGTGGCGCAGGCGGACGCGGACCCGCAGGTGCATGTGATGGTCCTGTCCGGCGCGGGCAAAGGGTTCTGCGCGGGCTATGATCTGACCTATTACGCCGAGGGCAACGGCAGCGGCGAGGTAACCCAGCCGATGCCTTGGGACCCCATCAAAGACTACCGCTTTATGTGGGAGAACACTCAGGCGTTCATGTCCCTGTGGCGGGCGGCCAAGCCGGTGATCTGCAAGGTTCATGGCTTTGCGGTTGCGGGCGGGTCGGATATTGCCCTGTGCGCGGACTTAACGATCATGGCGGAGGATGCGGAGATCGGCTACATGCCCGCGCGCGTCTGGGGCTGTCCGACGACGGCGATGTGGGTCTACCGGCTGGGCGCGGAGCGGGCCAAGCGGATGCTGTTCACCGGCGACCGGATCAGCGGCAAGGAGGCGGCGGAGATGGGGCTGGTTCTGAAGGCTGTGCCTGCGGCGCAGCTGGACGATGCGGTCGAGGAGATGGCTGCGCGGATGGCGACGGTGCCGGTCAATCAGCTGGCAATGCAGAAACTTGTGATCAACCAGGCGATTGAGCAGACCGGGTTGATGCAGACCCAGCGGCTGGCGACGATCTTTGACGGCATCACCCGGCACTCGCCGGAAGGGCTGAACTTCAAGGCCAGGGCGGAAGAGGCGGGCTGGAAGCAAGCGGTGCAGGAGCGGGATCAGGGCACTTACGACTGGACCGCCAACGAGAGCCTCCCCAGACGCAACCGTTGACTGCGGGAGGAGGGG